>CAZWGW010000334.1:0-7499 GCA_964633565.1 uncultured Planctomycetaceae bacterium | reverse complement strand
CGGCGCACCCATTCTTGGCCGAAGCGGAGCGCGCTGACCGTGCCGACCCCGTTGACCATACCCGGCACGAACTCGAAGGGCGACCCGAGGAGCGTCGTCTTGTTGAAGAGGCGCTCGCCCGTCAGGGACAGCGCGAACTCCTGCTCCAGCGTATGGTAGAGCGGCTGGCGCACCGAGACGCTGAAGATTTCGGCTTGGCTATTCACGTCCAACGCATCGAACTGCTGCTCCACCACCAGAAAATCGTTGCGACGGTAGCCCATCGTGAACGCGGTGTCATACCGATTGATCGGCAAGGTGTAGGAGGTATCGATAATGGGATTGACGCCTCTCGACTGCCCATAGGTGAAAGACAAGGGATCGCCGTGCCCCGTCAGATTCTGATGGGCCACCGTGGCCAGCCCGCGCTCCGCCCCGACCACCGGCGTTTGAAAGTTGTTGAAATCGATCCAGGCCTTGAAGGGGCTCGCCTCCCGCACCGTGACATCGAGTTCCGCCTCCCCCGGCCGCGCCCCCGGCTTCAGCTCCGCGTTGAGTCGGTCCAGCCGAGGATCTTGGAGCAAGAGCTGCAGGCGATCCCGCACGGCATTCAGGTTCAAGGGCCGCTGCGTGCTCCGCGCGATTCGGTCGGAGAGATAGCCGGGCCAAAACCATTTCGTCCCCTGCACCCGGAGTTCGGTCAGGCCCCCTTCGACAATCTCGTACCGAACCACGCCGTC
Organism: uncultured Planctomycetaceae bacterium; assembly: GCA_964633565.1. GTDB lineage: Bacteria > Planctomycetota > Planctomycetia > Planctomycetales > Planctomycetaceae > CAZWGW01. The sequence continues at coordinate 6,780 of CAZWGW010000334.1, read as the reverse complement.
CGTCACATCCTGATCGGGAATGACGGCGCCTGAGTTGGCATAGCCCTGGCCGATGTACAAGAGGGTGAGCCGCTGACGGAGTTCTTCCAGATCATCGGTGGTGATGTCCTTGTTCAGATAGGGCGCAGTGAGGGACGCGAAGGCCGAGTCGGAAAACACGGTGCTGCCGACGACACGAATCTCGCGGACCCTGACGCGGAGCACCGGTCCCTTCCGCTCCGGCTTGTCGAGCGGCGCGATCTGCACCGGCGGCAGGATGTCTTGCGGCGTCACGCCGGGCCGGAGAAAGGGCTCGCGCCCCGGCGGCGGCGGGGAACCCGACCGCCCGGTTGGATCGATGACCGGCGGCAAAACCTGCGCGAGCCCCGCGCATGGGATCAGGCCGAGTAGCATCATCACGCCCAGCGTGACCATCCCCCGGACCTGACTCTGCACGACGCTCATGAGGCCCCGCAGACTGCCGAGTGCAGCAACGCCGCGAGTCGATCGGCCCGCTCCATCGGTGGCGTGGACGAGGTCGTCGCAACCGTCGCCGGAGGCGCGACCTGTCGGGCCAGCGCCCCGCCCGCGCGAAAGGCTTCCAGCGGGGGGCTGGAGAGATAGTCGTCCGGCTGGGCCGCCACGCCATCCCGGCTGGCCAGCACAAAGCTGCTGAGCTGCCCGCCCTTTTGCGCCGCACAGCGCTGCCCCGACAAGCTCGACACCACCATGAACCCGCTCGGCAGGGGCGCGATGGCCTCGCTCAGGTTCTGCAGGGGACTCTGGATCGTGACGGTGCCGCTGATGCCCAACTGGGAGGAGGCGCTGACGAGACTGCTGGGATCGGCCAGAAAGGTCCCGGCGCGAATCGTGATGTCGCCGCCGTTGCCTGCAATGGCCGTCGCCACGATGCGGCTGTTCTCCAGAATGACGAAGTCGGGATCGATCGCGATGTCGCCGCCGCGCGTCTGGCTGCCGCCTTGGACCGAGGCGGTCACGGTGCTGTCGGTCAGCCGAATGAGCTGAGCGGCATTGAGCGTAATCACCCCGCCGCTGGCCTGTGAGGCTTCGGTCGTCACCGTGCCGTTGGCGAGGAGAATCTGGTCCAGGCCGGTGAGTGTGATCGGGCCCGCGTCGCCCGTCCCGCTGCTGAACGAGGAGACCTTCCCGCCGTTGACGATCTCGATCGTGCGCGCGGTGACCTGCAAGGGGCCGCCCACACCGGCGCCCTCGGTTTCCGTGAGGAATCCGCTGCCGGGCCCGCTGATCAGGACACGCTCGGCCGGCGTGCCGGCGCCGCCGAGTCCTTGGACGGTGATGGGCCCCGCGCCGAACGACCCAGGCGCGCCGCCGAGAGTCGTGGTTTCTCGTTTGGTATTGATCAGCGACTGCGCGCCGCGCAGCTCCAGCGAGCCGACCGAGAGCAGGACCGAAGAGGCCGGACCGTTCCCGCCGGTGATGCCCTCGATCCCCGCGCCTTCCAAGGGTCCGCTGCCTCCTTCCACAATGAAGGAGGGCGTCGTGATCTGCACCGGTGAGCCGGTCCCGAGGCCGCGCGAATTGTTGGTCGTGATCGAGGATTCGGCCCCGATGAAGAGTTGCTCGCCCGCCTGGATGTTCACCGTCCCGCCGTTGCCCTGGTTGTTGATCCCGTCGTTCCGCGCGACGATCGTGCCGCCGGTCGTCAATTGAACCGTGTCGGCCTGGATGGTGAGATCGCTGCCCTTCCCGGCCCCGGCATAGAGGACGTTGATTGCGGCATCGTTCATCACGTCCAGGGAACCGGCGACCATCCGCACCTCCCCGGCCGTGCCCGTCCCCGTGGTATTGTTCGAGGTGACGGTGGCGCTATGATCCACCACGAGGCCGTTCCGCACCGCAAGATCGAGGGAGACGGCCGGCGCATGCTGGTTGCCGCCCGTGCTGACCGTCATCAAGGCATTGTCGACCGTCAGCCGATCCCCCCGCACGATGGTTTGCCCCCCCGGCGTCGCATTCCCGACGCCGGCCAGGGCGAAGACCCGCGCGCCTCCCGTGAGGCTGACCGGCCCGAGCGTCGTCACGCCGTCCAACGTCGGCGCGGGATCGCCCACGACCGAGGCCGCCGGCACCTCCGCTTCCGAGGCCACAGCGATCAATTCGATCCGCCCGCTCCGCGCCTGCACCGTGGGGGCCACCGCCGAGGCGGGGCCGGCCAGGGTCACCTCGCCCCCCACCAGCGCGATCGTCTTGCCGACCGGCACCTGCAGGGAACTGCCGGTCGTCGCCTGGATCGAGGCCACGACGTGCGGCGCGGGGCGATTCAGGAACCCGAAGTCTGCCGCCGAGGCGGTGGTGAGCGTACTGGCCCGGCCCAGATCGGCGTGGAAGGACGATCCGTCCGTCATCTTGAGATAGTCCGCGGTCGAGACGCGAAAGGAACCCCCGACGTTCAGCCGCGCGCCGCTGCCGAAGATGACGCCGGCCGGATTGATCAGAAACACGTCGGCGCCGGGAATCGTCGAGGCCAGCGTGCCGTTGATGGAGGAGACTTCGCCGCCCGTCACCCGCCCAATGACCCGAGCGATGCCGGCCGTCGTGCCAGTGAACGTCGCGCTGCCCGCGCTCGGGATACTGAATCGCCCGAAGCTGTGAAACAAATTGGCGCCCTGCAGCTCGCCCATCGCTTCCGTGATCGTCACGTGTGGCTCCGTGAAACTGCGTGGCCCGCCCAGCCCCACCGACCCGTCGATGGTGATGTGCGGCTGCGCGACTTGGGCCGATCCGGTGAGAGGCAGGCCGACGAGCCAGCACAACGCGGCAACCGCGGTGAGGATCGGGCACGGAGTGAATCGCAAGAGCGTCATGGTGCTCATCCTTTCTTGCTTATGACATCAACGTGACCAACAGATCGGCGTTGGGATCGGCCGCCGTCCCCAAAGGACCGTCCAGAAATCCAGAGACCCATGGGGCATGGCTGCTCGACAGGAGGGGCTCCTCGGACTCCTCCGAGGTCAAAATGGCGATCGCCCCCATGGGAAAGGCAGCGGCTTGCGATGGCCCGTCGGCACCGGACGCGACCGCCCCGGCGGCGGAGAGCGGGGCCGGGACGGTCAGCGACCGGGTTGCGGTCTGCGTGTTCCCGGCCCGGTCGGTGACCGTGACCGTCAAGAGCGCGGGACCGGGCGGCAGGCCCTGGGGATCGAGCGGCGCATCGAAGGTCCCGTCCGGCGCGAGCGGCACTCCCATCGGCGCCGGACCTCCGGCGAACTGATACCTGAGCGACGCCGGCAGGCTCGCATCTGTGACCTGGCCCGTCAGCCGTGATGCGGCGTTGAGTGTGTCGTTCTCCAAGGGGGCCGCGAGCATCACGCTCGGCGCCTGGCTGTCGAGCGTGAAGGGCAGGGAGAAGGCCGATTCGTTGCCGAACAGATCCACCGCGCGGAGGTGCAGGATATGCGCGCCATCCGTGAGCAACCCGCCCAGCGCCAACTCCAGGCCTGCGCGATCAAGCGTGAAGGACCGCGTCACGAGCGTGGAGGCGCCCGGTCCAGGCGCGATCGGCTGGAACAGATTGAAGACATCCAGGAATTGCTCGGGCAGGGCGCTATCCAACCCGGCGCGAAAGCCGACGAGAGCATGAGCATCCGTCACTGTCCCGTGCACCGTCGGATCGGTGGTCAGTCCGTCGGTTGGGCTGCTCCCGCTATCGGTGAGAAGCTGCGCCGTGATCGCCGGCGCCTCGGTCTCGGCCTCCGGATGATACTCGGCCAGGAACTGTCGAATCGTCCCCGTCGTCATTCGCGGAGCGTTCACCGCAACCACGTCGCCCCTGAGCAGATTCGAGTCACTCACCTCGGTGATGAACCGGAACAGGAGTCGTCCATCCGTGAACGGATTGAGCAGCCCGTCCCCATCCACATCCAACATCGTGAGGCCGGAGGTCTCTAAATAAATCCGCACATCGGCGCCCGTCGGGCGAAGCGGCGGGTCCGTGGACTGGGGGCTCAAGAGGATGGCGTCCAATTGGTTCTCGGACGCCCCCGCCAGATATCGAAGTGCCAGCCGCGCGTCGAGCGCGTTCACCGCCCCGTCGCCGTTCACATCCAACGAATGGGCCGGTTCGGACGGCGCGCTGAACCGCGCCTCGATCTCTTGCGACTCGTCCAGCGTCACGGTGATGGTCTGGCCCGTGGGGTCCGAGGGATCCGGCGGGAGCGGCATGTCGTCTTGGAAAAATCCTTCGAACTCCGAATTGGGATCGAGTGGCTCGGCGGTGAGCGTGACTTGTGTACCGGCATCAAATCGGTCGGTGCTGTCTTGCTGGGCGGTATCGATGGCGCCGGGCTGCCCGGGCACGGGGACGCTGACCACGCTGCCCGTCCCCGTGCCCGTCACCGGAACGCCCAGACTGACCACGTCATTCGATTGCTGCTCCAAACGGATATCCACCAGCCCGAACAGGCTGGCCGGATTCCTGGCGCTGTAGAGCGCGAATCCGCCGGCGGCCAAGGCCGTGTCGGTGACATCCATCTCGACCGGCAGCGTGAGGCCTTCCGCGTCCGCAAAGCGCACCAGCAGGCGCGAATCGGCGGCTTGGATGTCCACAACGTATCGAAGATCGCTGTAGTAGGCCGGGTCCCCAAAGGTTGGAGGAGGGTCTGCCGGCGGCAGGCCGACGTTCTGCATCAGCGCCATAGGAGTGGCTTGTACCATCTTCAGCAAGCGCTGGTACCCTTCCGCCTGGTCGACGGAGAAGCGGTAGTAGTCCGCGCGGCCTCGGTATCGGAACATGATCCCCAGTGCGCCGCTGCTCTGCGAGCTGACGTTCACAACGAGTTGCTGCGTACGGAAGGCTCTGATGAAACTGTCTTCGTTGTAGAGGATGGTCCCGCGCTGCGCGGGGGTACCGTCGTTCGGACTGTCGATGGGCCCGTCCTGCCGAAATTCGTACTGCTCATCGCCGAGAACTGCGCCCCATCGAGATGGCCCGCCCGCGTTGCCTTCATCGATGACCTCCCACCCCTGCAAATCCTCACTGGGCTGCCCGGACTGATTAAGCGAGAAGCCGCTCTCCTGGGGCGGAGTGGGATCCCCGATCGGCTTGAAGAAGGCCGTGACGGCGATCTGCTGTTCGACCGTCTTCTCGCCGGGTTGCGGGCGAAGAGTGAGGGAGTTCTGCGTACTGCCGACCGACACCACCGTCGTATAGCGCCCGGGCTCCTGACCGCGGTAGATGCTATACCCTTGGAGCACGAACCCCGGCGGCGGCGTCACCGGCTCCCAGACGACGGTCAGCGTCCCCGGCCAGAGCGATTTGACCTGCACGAACCGCGGCGCCGGCAGGAGCGTCTGTCCGGAACCCTTCGGCACAAAGGTCGCCGTGTAGGTGCGGGCTTCGGTCACGCTGACCGTCAAGTCCGGGTTCGAGCTCTTCACGCCGAAGCCCACCCAACCGGCAAACTCAGAATTGGCATCCGGGATGGCCCGCAACGTCACCTGCGTCCGCTGCGGATAGGCCTCCGTGAAATCCCCGAGCCCTGTGTGGATGCCGTTCGGCATGCCGGTGCCCGCCACGCTCTGGATCGTTCCCGAGCCCAGACCATTGGTGTTCACCGTCAGAGAAAACTGGGCGACGCCGGCGGCCGTCACCGGGATGAGAGCCGACCGTTCGGAGGTATTGCCTGCCGCATCCGTCGCGGTCGCGCCGATCAGGTCGCCGACCGTCACCGGCATCCCCAAACTAAAGTCGAAGCTCGCGGTCCCGCCGGCGTCGGTCGTCACGCTGCGGCGCCCGATCAGCTGCCGCCCCGCCTGTCCGACGAATTCCAACGTGAACGTCTGGTTCGGTGTGCTGGTCAACGTCCCCTTCACCACCGTGCCGTCCACCCAGACGCTCGTCAGCTGCGGTGTGTTCTGCAAGTGATTCGCGCCACTGTCGCCGTCGGTGGGATCGTTGAGCGTCGGCCCGTCATGCCCCAGATCGATCGCCAGCCCCCCGTTGTCGAAAATCGCGTCACCGAGCAGCCGATTGCCCAGACTCGTCGCGCCCGTGATCTGGACCCCGTCGCCCCCGTTGAACCCGATCCGGTTGCCCTCTCCGGAGGCCGTGCCCCCGATGCGATTGTCGGCCGAATCGGCGATGGCGACGCCCGCGCCGCCGTTGCCGGCTTGGCCGCCCCCGGGTTGTTCGACTCCGATGACATTCCCCAGGATGAAGGTCTTCCCGGACCCGCTGATCCGAATCCCATCCCCGCCAAAGCCGGCGACCGCGAGCCCCCGAATCGTGCTGCCCCCTGCAGTGAGGACCAATCCGTTGGCCCCGGGCCCCGATTGGGCGCCGCTGATGTGGATGATCGGACTGCCGGCGTAACCCGGCTGTGTCGCGCCGTCGATCACTAGGGGATCGGTGACGACCGGCAGCGGGGACGTCGGCTGAATCGTGAATGGTCCGGAACCGGACACGTTGAAGCCGATGACGTCGGCCACGGCACCGTTGGGCGTGTTATTCGCAGCCAGGATCGCCTCGCGGAGCGAAATCCCGTCCCCGCCGTCGTTCGCGAGCAACTGCGCGATCGAGCCGGTATGCCCGTTGACCAGGTCGCTGGTGGTGGTGACCACGAGCCCGCCGACGGTGATGGCGATTGTATCCGTATCGCTCTTGGCCCCGCCGCTCCCGCTGTTGCCTTGGTCGTTCGTCACAAGTTGTAAGGAGGCCAGCCCCGTCCGGGCCAGCGTCGGCTGGAAGATCAGGCCGTTCAGCGCGGCATTTAAGTCGGCGAGCGAGCCGGTCACGCTGACGATTGGGTCTTCGGAGCCATC
>CAZWGW010000333.1:0-7503 GCA_964633565.1 uncultured Planctomycetaceae bacterium | reverse complement strand
ATGATCCCCCATCTGGAGCACGCGCTCACGCTGCAACCGGAGCGGTTCGAAGCGCATGCCAACCTCGCCTTCGCGCTGCGCTTCGCGGGGCGCCTCTCAGAAGCCGAACGCGAAGCGCAATGGTGCCTGGCTCGGCAGCCGGAGCACGCGGCCGTGCGGCGCGTGCTGGCGGAGATTCGCCGCGACCAGGGAGACCACGCGGCCGCACTCACCGAGGTCCGCGCGGCCCTGCGCACCGCGCCGCACGACCTCGAGTGCCGGCTGCTGGAGGCCGACCTGCTGCTGTTCGCGCGGAATTTCGAGGCGGCCTGGCAGGGGCTCGCGCCGTTGCGCGAGGAGCACGGTCAAAACGGACGCTATCTGAGCGCGCTGATTCGGGCGGCGCAGATGAGCGGGCGGGCCGCGGAAGCGCAGGAGAGTCGTGCGGCGCTGCAGCGTCTCAACGAGGCGCAGTGACGCGCAGAATCACATAGCCCGAAGCAAGCGAGGGAATGGACGTCCAACGTAATGTGTTCCCTCACTTGCGCTTCGGGCTAGTGTGGTCAAACGAAAGCGTAACATCCATACGCCCCAGCGCGGGGCATCACGCGATCAGCTTCTCGACCACGTTTCCCGCCACGTCGGTCAACCGGAAGTCGCGACCCTGGAAGCGGTACGTCAGCCGCTTGTGATCGAGTCCCAGCAGGTGCAGCACGGTCGCCTGCAGGTCGTGGACGTGCACGACGTCTTCGACGGCTTCGTATCCGATCTCGTCGGTGCGGCCGATCGTCTGCCCTGCCTTGATCCCGCCGCCGGCCAGCCACAGCGAATACGCGTCGATATGATGGTCGCGGCCGATCAGGTCGCGTGGCTCCCCCTGCGGCGTGCGGCCGAACTCGCCGCTCCAGACGATCAGTGTCTGATCCAGCAGGCCGCGCCGCTTGAGGTCCTGGACGAGCGCGGCGGCCGGCTTGTCGGTCTCGCCGCAGCGCTGGTCGAGCGGCTCGCCGAGGTGTGTGTCCACGTTCCCGTGATGGTCCCAGTCCGTGTGATACAGTTGGACGAAACGGACCCCCTTCCCGACCAGCCGGCGGGCCAGCAGACAGTTGCGCGCGAACGAGGGTTTGGCCGGATCGACGCCGTAGGCATCGAGCGTCGCCTGCGTTTCGCCGGACAGGTCCATCAGATCCGGGGCGCTCGACTGCATGCGGTAGGCCATTTCGTAAGCGGCGATCCGCGTGTCAATCTCGGGGTCGCCGACCGCCGCGCGGCGGAGTGTGTTCAGGTCCTTGACCGCGTCGACGAACTCCCCCTGTGCCGCATGGTCGAAGCCCTTCGGGTTCGACAGATTGAGGATCGGATCGGCCCCGTTCAGGAACGGCACCCCCTGATACGTGGTGGGGAGGAATCCGCTCCCCCACAAGGGAGCGCCGCCGCGCGGACCGCGCGGCCCGGACTGCAGCACGACGAAGCCGGGCAGGTCCTGTGCTTCACTGCCGATGCCGTACGTCACCCAGGCCCCCATGCTCGGCCGACCGCTGAACTGGGGCGAGCCGGTGTTGACGAACAGTTTGGCCGGTCCGTGATTGAAGACGTCGGTTTTCATCGAGCGGATGATGGCGATGTCATCGGCGATCGCCGCCAGATGCGGGAGGCACTCCGAGAGTTCCGCACCCGATTCTCCGCATTTCATGAACTTGCGCACCGTCCCCAGCAGCTTCGCGTCCCGCTTGATGAAGGCGAACCGCTTGCCGGCGACGAACGACTCCGGGATGACCTGACCCGAAAGCTCCTGCAGCTTCGGCTTGTAATCGAACAGTTCAAGTTGGCTCGGGCCGCCGGCCATGAACAGAAAAATGACGTGCTTCGCCCGCGGCGGAAAATGTGTCGGCTGCAGCGCCAGCGGGTTGAGAGAGCGACTGTCTGCGGCTGCAGCGGACTTGCCGGTTTCGTTCAGGAGCGATGCCAGCGCCAGCGAGCCCAGGCCGACGCGGCAATCGGCGAAGAAGTGCCGGCGCGTGATGTGGCGCAGGTCGATCTGGTCGGGCGTCATGAGCGGAGTCTCCCCGGCGATGCAGCCGCGCTCCATGATAGCCGGGGATCACCTGCGACGGCAAACTTCATGTCGGGAACCGGGGGTCGTCGTCGAACAACTCGGCGTTTCCCCGGACTCCCGGCGTCTTCTACAATGATGGCTGCCTGCAAGGGAGTGATGGTTCACGTGCCGCCGGCTGCCGCCAATCGCAAGGCCCCCGCCCCCAAGCCTGCGCCGCCGCAGGGACCACGGGGATTTCGCGCGCTGGCCGAATGGCTGGCGCTGCTGGCGCTGGCCGTGGTCGTGCTGCGGACGTTTGCGGTCGAAGGCTATATGATCTCGACCGGGTCCATGGCGCCGTGCCTGCTCGGATATCATCGGCGCGTGGCGTGTCCGGCCTGCGGGATTGTGTTTGACCAGGGAGTCCCCGCGGCGCCCGGAGCGGACCTGTCGGACACGCGGCTGGCGTATGCGGCCGCTCCGGCTGTGACGGAGTCGCCCCCCGTCGCCGAAACGGCGACCTGCCCCAACTGCGGGAAAGCGGGGCTGGCCGTCGATCGCCTCCCGCGCACGGAAGGGGACCAGTTGCTGGTCCACAAGGACGCCTTCACGTGGCGCGCCTGGCTCGGACGCGGCGGCCCGCGCCGCTGGGAAGTCGCCGTGTTCCGCAACCCGGAAGACGAAACCAGGGCCTACGTCAAGCGGATCGTCGGCCTGCCGGGTGAGCGGATCGAACTGATTGACGGCGACGTCTACGCCGACGGCGAACTGCAGCGCAAGTCATTCTCCCCGCAACTCGGCACGCGGATTCCGGTCGACGCTCACGACCATCAGCCCGACGACCGCGACCAGGACCCGGACTGGGCGCCGCGCTGGGTCATCGCTGGCGAAGACTCGCACTGGGAGGCGACCGGTTCGCGATTCGTCTTTCGCGGAACCCGTGATGCCGATCCACCAGCGCCGCCGATCGAATGGATCGGATATCGCCACTGGCTGCGCCACGGTGGCACGCATCGCACGTCGGTGTCACTCGAGAGTTGGCCCGCGGGCGTCGAGTTGCCGGACCCCGTCCTCTCCCCGCTGGAGTACCGGGTGGACACTCACGAACTGTCGTGCCTCGGGGCGCTGCCGCATGCCGTCTGGGAACAATGGGACGCTGTCACCGAAGATGCCGCGTTCCGTGTGGCGGTCCACGATCTCTTCGAGCGTTCACACGTGGCACCCATTACCGACGACTACGTCTACAACGGCGGGCCGGAAATGCGCAGCGTGAATCCCGTCCGCGACCTGATGCTCGAACTGCAGGCGGACTGCTCCGGGCGGACTGGGGAACTTGTGCTCGAACTGTCTGACGGAGCGCGGGCGTATCAGGCCGTGTTGGACTACGCCGGGCAGGAGGTCCGGTTGCTGCAGGACGATCGGAACGAGCCACTGCGCCGCGTGCCGTTGCCGGGGGCCCGCGGGACGGGGGCGCGACTGGTGCAATGGTCGACGTTCGATCGCCAACTGCTGCTGGTCCTGGACGGCGTCCCCGTCTGCGAGCCCGTGGAGTGCGACACCTCGGCGGCGTCGGCGCAGGCGTCGCTGCAGCCGGCGCGGCTCGGCGCGCGCGGCCTCCACGTGTCCATCGACCATCTGGCGATTTACCGCGACGTTTACTACACGCCGCCGGACGTCCCGCGGACCGCCGCGTATCATCTGGGGCCGGACGAGTATTTCATGCTCGGCGACAACAGCCCGGTCTCCGTGGACAGCCGGCACTGGAAATCGCCGGGAGTTTCCCGGTCGCTGCTGATCGGCAAACCCCTGCTCGTGCATCTGCCGTCCCGCCCCGGAACGGTACGCTGGGGGGCGGAGAGACGGCAGATTCGAGTTCCTGATTTTTCCCGCATCCGGTATATTCGCTGAAGATCGGCGGCGCCGGTTCGAACAACGCCTGCAGGCGTTCTCGACCCGTGTTCGCCGGTCGCTCCCTGCACGCCACCCGCATACCCGCTGAATCGATGGCCAAGAAGCACGCATCCGAGAAACCGGCGCGGGACGAAGCCCCCGGCCGGGACAAGCCGGCGGAGAAGCCCGTCAAACACAAGGAAAGCTGGCGCGACACAATCGAGTCCATCGTGTTCGCATTCGTGCTGGCGTTTCTGTTCCGCACGTTTGAGGCCGAGGCGTTCGTCATTCCGACCGGATCGATGGCCCCCACCCTGCGGGGGCGGCACAAGGAATGCGACTGCGAGCAGTGCGGCTACCGGATCGTCGTCGGCGCCAGTGATGAAGTCGACGCCGACACGGGCGACCTGCTGGGATCTGTGGAACAGGACGGGACGCATATCCCGGGCGTGCGGCTGCAGACGGCGATCTGCCCGAACTGCCGCCACGAGAACAGGGACCTGGCACCCAAACTGGCCTTCAACGGCGACCGCATCCTCGTCAACAAGTACCCTTATGAGTTCGGCGACCCGGACCGCTTCGACGTGTTCGTCTTCAAATGGCCCGAGAAGCCGGAGACGAATTACATCAAACGCCTGGTCGGCCTGCCCAACGAGACCATCAGGATCCGACAGGGGGACCTGTATCTGGTGGATGCCGCGCAGAACCCCGGTGAGCGCATCCTGCGCAAGGACCGACCCGAGAAACAGCGCTGGCTGCAGATCCCCGTGTATGACGACGACTACCCGCCGGACGCCCTGCTCGAGGCCGGCTGGCCGGAACGCTGGTCCTCCATGGTCCAGCGGCCGGGGAACGGACAACTCGCCGACTGGTCCGATCATCCCGCCGGCTGGGCGCTGGAAGTCGACGGCGACGAGCGGAGTTACTACCTCGCGGCGACGCAGGAGCTGACCTGGCTCCGCTATCGCAATTATGTCCCTGACCCGTTCGACTGGGACGAACTGGCCGACGGCAACAAGCTCCAGTGGCAGGCCCGGCTCATCTCCGATTTCTGCGGCTACAACGCCTATACCACCACCGGCCGCTTCGACGCATCGTCTCTGAGGGACGTCGATTTCGGACCCTTCTGGGTCGCGGACCTGACGATCAACTTTCAGTTGCAACTCGAAGGACCGGCTGCCGAAGCGGAGATCGTGCTGGAGCTGGTGGACGGCATCTACCGCTACCGCTGCCGGATCAACCCGACGACCGGCTCGGCCGCGCTGGTTCAGGTTGACGCGGCACACGGCGGCGACGAGCGTCCCGTCGCGTCGGCGCAAACGGCGCTCGCCGGCGCCGGCACCTACGACGTCTCGTTCGCCAACGTGGACGACCGGCTCTGCCTGTGGGTTGACGACGAACTGATCGAATTCGGACCCGAAGCCTCGTATCACCGCGACGTGCTGGGGAACAACCTGCCGACCGACGCTGACCTGACGCCCGTGGGGATTGCCGCCCGGGGCGTGACCGCCCGCATCTCCCACTTGCTGCTCGAGCGGGACATCTATTACCGCGCGGACTCCCGCGACTGGAACCAGTCCGGTTTTCGCGAGGAACTGACCGATCTGCTGCACAATCCCGAGAAGTGGGGGGAGTGCTACGTCCAGGACTGGGAGAAGTACGATACGCTGACGCTGGAGATCAAACAGGACAGTTACCTGGCGCTCGGAGACAACAGCCCGCGCAGCAGCGACAGCCGGTTGTGGCAGAAGGACCTGCAGACGGTCCCCCGGGAATACCTGGTCGGCAAGGCGTTCTTTATCTACTGGCCGCACGGTGTCCCTTTCCTCAACGGCGGACAGGGATACCAGATCTGGCCGAACAGCGTCGCACAGCCGAACCCTGAGACCAAGCGGACGACCGTTGCCGATTACCCCCGCTTCACGGCCCCGTTTTATCCGCAAATCAGCCGGATGCACCGGATCAGATGAGGGATGAGAGATGAAGGATGAGCGATGAGGGATGACGCGCGTGGCACACCCTCAGCCTCGGACGAACCTCACCTGATCCCTTATCCCTGATCTCTCATCCCTCATCACTGCGTCAAGGAGGACGACCGCCATGTCCCTGCTGATGTGCGAGCAGATGGTCAAGGTGTATCCCGGAGGCAAGCGCGCCGTCGACGGCGTCTCGTTCGAAGTCGACGACTCGGAGATCGTCGGGCTGCTCGGCCCCAATGGAGCGGGCAAGACGACCACCTTCCGCATGGCCTGCGGCCTGGTCGCCCCCACGGAAGGCCGCGTCATGCTCTGCGGCAAAGACGTCACCGACTGGCCGATGTACAAGCGGGCCCGGCTCGGGATGGGTTACCTGCCGCAGGACCAGAGTATTTTCGTCAAGCTCACGGTCGAGCAGAACATCCTCGCGATCCTCGAGTTCCTCCCCTGCAGCCACCTCGAGCGGAAGCAGATCATCGATGAGCTGCTCGGTCAGTTCGGCCTGGACGAAAAGCGGCGACAGATCGCCTCGACCCTCTCCGGCGGCGAACGGCGGCGACTCGAAATCGCCCGCTGCCTCGCCAGCCGGCCGCAGATCATCCTCCTCGACGAGCCGTTCACCGGCATCGACCCTCGCACGATCAACGACATCCAGGACATCATCGCCCAACTGCGGGACAGCGGCATCGCCATCCTGCTCACCGACCACCGCGAACGCGAAACGCTGACGATCACCGACCGCAACTACATCATCTGCGAGGGGACCGTCATCGTCAGTGGAGACGCCGAGACGGTGTTGAAAGACCCCGTCGCCCAGGACCTGTATTTCGGCAAGCGGTTCGACGCCGGCTCGATTATCGAGCAGAAATCGAACTTCCAGACCGACCGGCCCGACTCCGCCGCCGCGTAACCCGGGGGGCGCGCGGCATGGAAACACGGCGCCGGACACTGCCGCTGTTCGCGTGGACCGCAATTCTATCGGTGCTTGCCACGAGCCTGTTTTCGCTCGCCGAGCACGACGTTCGTCAGCACTGGGCCGGGTCGGTGACCGTGCAGACGGTCTCTCCATCACTTCATCACGGCGTGTGGATCCGGTTTGAACTCAGGGACGACGCGCACAACACGGCCCATGCCGTGTGGTATCTCTGTCCCTGGCGTGACGTCGTGACGGAGTTGTGAATCGACAACGGATCGCCTTGATTTCTCGTGGTAGACGGCAGAGACTGTGTTTGGACGACGTCCCAACCTGACGTGTGCCACGGACGTGGTCGGCCGTGCGATGATCGACATCCATGACCACGGCTGCCCCCGGAGACGCCACCATGCCCACGATCCAGTCTGCATCCCAGGTCCTTGACCGCCACTATCTGGAGATCCGCTGCGGGTTGCTCGACCTGGCGGCGGCGCTCGACCGCGTCACCCGGTCCGACGGTTCCACCACCCTCTCCACGGACCCGCGGCTCGACCTGATCCGGCAGGGGATCAGGATCCTGGCTTCGGACGGCACCGACCGCGCCGAGCGCATCCAGTTGCTCTTCAGCGACAAATACCAGGAGGGCTGGAACCGCAAACCCGCCTGACGCCGGCGGCGCTCACGCTCGCCCCACCGCAGTTCCTGCGTCG
>CAZWGW010000332.1:4955-7505 GCA_964633565.1 uncultured Planctomycetaceae bacterium | reverse complement strand
GGCAGGCGTTCGAACGCGTGGGGGGCGGAAACTCGATCACGGTCGACGTCCGCGTCGTGACGGCGACGAACCGCAATCTGGAACAGGCGGTGCGCGAGGGAAAATTCCGCAGCGACCTCTATTTCCGGTTGCAGGTGATCGAAATCACGGTCCCGCCGCTGCGCGAACACCCGCAGGACATCCCGGCCATCGCCCAGCACTTTGTCGATCGCTTCGCGCGGAAGGCGCGCGTCCGCGTGCGGGGCTTCGACCGCGACGCCCTCGACCTGTTGTGCGGTCACGCGTGGCCGGGCAACGTCCGTGAACTCCGCAATGTCGTCGAGCGGGCGGTCATTCTGGCGGATCGCGAGGTCCTGGGCGTGGAGGATATTTCGCTGTCGCACGTGGGTGAGGCGCTGGCTCCTCCCCGGAACAGCGATTCGGCCGAAGAGCGGCCGACGGAACCGAGCGACGCCGCCGCGTCAGGATCGCGCAGCGTTCCCGCCGGGGCGCATCCGCTGGACCGGTTCATCACCGACGAGGTCACGCTCGACGATCTCGACCGCCGCTACATGGAAGCCGTGCTGGAGCACTGCGGCTGGAACAAGTCGCAGGCCGCCCGGCTGTTGGGGATCGAGCGGACAACGCTGGACCGCCGGCTCAAGCGCTACCACCTGTCGCGGCCGGACGCCGAGTGACGACGTTTCGTCTCTCACCAATCTCATTAGCCCGAAGCGCAAGCGAGGAACTCATGATTGGACGTCGGTTCCCTCGCTCGCGCTTCGGGCTGGTGTGAACATGTCACTCGCCGAGCAGCCGCGCCATCTCGCCCTTCGTGAACGGCTCCTTCAGCCGTGCTCCGAGTTGCGACACGATCCGCGCTGCGGCGTGTGACGCGAGGTGCCCCGCCTGCTTCCAGGTCAGGCCGTTGGTGATGCCGTACAACACGCCCGCGGCATACATGTCGCCGGCGCCGGTCGTATCGACCGCGTGTACGCTCACCCCCTCGATCGGGATCGACTGGCCGTCGTGCATCAGGAGCGAACCCTGTTCACTCATGGTCAGCGCCACGTTTTCCGTGTGTTTGTGGATTTCGTACGCGCAGTCAATTGCGTTTTTCTTACCGGTCAGGGCTTGCGCTTCCTGCAGGTTGCAGAACAGCAAGTCCACCGGCCCCTCGATCAGCGACCAGAATTCGTCCCGGTGGTGCTGGATCAGGAACGGATCGGACACGGTGAATGCCACCTTCACGCCGCACGCCTTGGCGATATGGATCGCCTCCAGCGCGGCCGAACGGGTCGGCTCACCGCCAAACAGGTAACCTTCGATATACACGTATCTGGAATGCCGGATGTGCTGCTCATTGATGTCCGCCGATCCAAGCGTGCCGGACGCTCCCAGGCTCGTCAGCATCGTGCGCTGCGCGTCATCGGTAATCAGGATCACACATGTGCCGGTCGGTTTGTCTGTTGCCGGCGCGTCGATCGTGACCCCCACGTCGCGCATGTCCTGCAGGAAGAACTCGCCGAGCGCATCGCGGCCGACCTTGCCGGCGTAGGCCGCCTGGCCCCCCAGGTCGGCGACCCCCATCACGGTGTTCGCGGCCGACCCCCCGGCGCAGCGTGTGACCCGCGAGCCTTTGATCTGGTCCAGCACGCGGTACTGCGTGGCATCGTCGACAAGCGTCATGATGCCCTTCGCGAAGCCCAGTTCGCGCAGCGCGGCGTCGCTCACATGGGCCTGGATGTCGACCAGTGAGTTCCCCACGCCGTAAACGTCGTACTGTGCTGACGGCTTCACGCGTGCCACCTCGAGTTTCCATTGCGTCCGGATGCCGCCCCTCGTTGCCGGGCGGTAAAGAGTAGGTCACGCGGCGGGAATCGACAACACCGCCCGTCCGCCGATTCACGGCGAGTCCGCATCTTGTGGTTTTACGGCGCGCGACAGCTTCCACCCGCCGGCATGAGTGCCGGTTTCCGCGCCAAACTCGGTATAGTCGTGCCGTCGTGGACCACGTGCACTTCGGGAACACGCTGCGTGATCCGTCCTATTGGGATTGCCCAGACATGCCCAGCATCCGATCACTTGCTCTGACTGTCGTTTCTTCATGCCTGGTCTGTTCCGTCGCGTCGTCTGGCGAAACGATCTGGCTCGAAGCCGAGCACCTTGACGGCGTCCGCGGTTACTGCTGGCCGATGGGGCGGCCGGAGATGAAGCAGACCGCCGGACACTGGGGCCTCTCGGGACCGGGCTGGGCCGCCGAATGGAACCAGGGGGGCGAGAGCGGCTTCCTGTCGATTGCCACCGGCGGGGATGACGACCACGCGGCCGCCACGAAAACGATCGAAATCCCCATTGCGGGCGATTACCACCTGTGGGTCCGTTACGGCGACTGGCGCGAGCAGCCAGAGCCGTTCCAGGTGCGGCTCGAACAGGACGGAGCGCCGGCGATCGAAGCACGCTTCGGCGAGCGGCCGCGCGTCGAAGAAGACAACGAGATGAAACTCTATTTCGGCTGGGCCTTTGCGTGGGACAGCGCCCCCATCACGCTCCGTTCTGGTCCCGCGCGAC
>CAZWGW010000332.1:3833-4945 GCA_964633565.1 uncultured Planctomycetaceae bacterium | reverse complement strand
CTGTCGCTGCTCAGCACGTCGAACGGGCCGCAGCCGCGACAGGTGGATGTGATCGTCATCACCACTGACTCCGACTACCGTCCATTGATCAAGGAACGCCCCGCGAACCCGACATGGCAACTGCTTGATGGCTGGCGCAACGGCCTTCCGGCCGACATGACGCCCCTGGCACGATCGGCCGCTCCGCCCACGGCCCCGGACGCCTGGCAGGCGCGCACGGTGAATGATCGCGGCTTCCTGTACCTCTGGAACGTCAGCCACACAAACGCCGCCGAAACCTGGCTCAGTGACAAACTCGATCGCGTCAGATTCCCGTACAACCTCATCGATGAGACAGTCCGCACCGAGTTCGAGCAGGCGTACGGCGGCCGCGACGACGTCCCGATCTATTCCGACCCACGAATCGTGCCGACGTTTCACGGTGTTGGACCGGGAGTCTTCTCCACCGATGCACAGACCGGTGCGGTCAATCCAACCGGCCTGCTCTTCGCGAAATGGCTCGATGCGCACCCGGATCGCGCGTGGGCCATGATGATGAACTATCACGGCGGCGCCCCGATCGGCGAACAGGGGCTGGCTCTGTTCGACAAGTATCGCGACCGTTACGTCGGCTCGATCGCCGGCGAGAGCCTGGGTTACTTCTACCCGCCGGCCGACAAGATGGCGGCCGCCACGGAAAACGCGACGACGCGCCGGCAACTTGTCGAGGCATTCGGCCCCCTCTCACTCGCCGAGAACGCCGCCAAGTACCGCGCAGTCTACGGCCGCGACCTTGGCGAAAACCCCTATGCCGACGTGATCTCCTGCCTCTCCGTCGGCAACATCGCCTTCGCACCGCTCAGTTTCGACTGGGGCGCGCGCTGCATCGGCTATGAGTCATCGGCCATGACGTCGTCGCTGCTCGGCATGCGGATGGCCTTCATGCGCGGAGCCGCGCGCCAGCACGGCCGCGCCTTCGGCACCTACAGGAGCTGCAACTTCGGTGACGCCTCCACGATCTTTTCCAACGGCGGCAGTTTCCACACGCCGCAGGCCATCCTCGACAACTATTACTCCGTGTACTCCGGCGCGGGGATGACTCCCGCGATCGGATTTCTCGGGGATGTGCGCAT
>CAZWGW010000332.1:0-3823 GCA_964633565.1 uncultured Planctomycetaceae bacterium | reverse complement strand
CCTTCATGCGCGGCGGCGCACGGCAGAACAATGGCATGACGGCGACATACCGGTCGTGCAACTTCGGCGACTCGGCCACCATGTTCAGTGTGACACAAAGCTACACGAGCCCGCGCAACATGCTCGATAATTACTACTCGGTCTACTCCGGCGCGGGGATGACCTGGTACAAATTCGACCTCTGGCACCAGTACATGTCCGGCTCGGCGTTCTTCTATCACGAGCAGGGCTTCGACGAGTTCTGGAAGCCCGGCGGCACCGCGGCCGCCGGCTTGCAGAACGTCCAACTCTCGCCCAAAGGCAAGCTGGTCGACCGCTTCCTGCGACTCACGGCGAACGACTTTGACCGCGGCCGGCCGTACACGCCGGTGGCGTTTCTCGTCGACTATGCGCACGGCTGGGAGCCGGGACCGTTCTGGCCCAACTCGTTCAACAACTGGCATCAGCACCCCGACCGGTTCCGCTATGGCGAGCACGAACGGATGCTGGAACAGTACTTTCATATTGCCTGGCACCCGATCGGCCCGATCAGCCAGCAGCCGATCACGGCCACAAATGAGGTCTACGTACCCGGCGTGTTCGGCGACATCTTCGACGTGATCTTCGCCTATCCGGATGCATCCAGATGGCAGACGATCGACGCCTATCCCGTCGTGATTGCGACCGGCGACATTGAACTCTCGGAAGCGGAAGGCCAGCGCCTGGCAGCCTACGTGGAGAACGGCGGGACGCTGTTCGTCGCAGACACCCACCTCACCGGCCCGGGCGTTGCCGCGCTGCACCTGCCCGCGGCCGGCGAATTCAAGACGACCGATGCATACGACTGGCTGCCGGGCTCACCGGAATCAGTGAGCGATGCGGGACAGCGATTTCAGTATCGGCCGATTTCGCTCTCCGACGGCGAGGGACGCCCGCTGGCGAAAACCGGATCGGGCGACGTCTTCTGCGCGGTGCTCGACCGGGGCCGGGGCCGTCTGGTCTACCTCAGCGTGCCGCGCGGACTCTCCATCACGGGCGAGGCTCTGCCGGTCGTAGCGCGGCTCATCGCGCAACTCACGCGCGGACTGATGCCGGTCGACGTCGCGGGGGACGTCGAGTGGCTCGTGAACCAGACCGCACGCGGCTGGATGGTGACGCTGCTCAATCCGGCCGGGCAGGCCAAGCCGCAGCAGGGGATTACGCCGACGGACTACCGTGAGAACCGACCGGTGACCATTCGCTCGCACCTGGCGCTGCAATCCGCCCGCGACCGTCTGTCTCCCACGGACGAACTGACCGTGGAGAACGGCGTTGTGCATTGCATTATACCGGCGGGGGGAGTCAGGATCGTCGAACTGCGATAGGAACTTCGCATGGACGTCTGGACGATCCTGCTCGACATCGTGTTGCTGCTCGCCGGCGCCTTGCTGCTCGGGGGCGTCTGCTCGCGCCTGGGGCAAAGTCCGCTGGTGGGCTATCTGCTCGCGGGAATGTTGCTCGGCGGACCGGGGAGCATCCGGCTCGTGCGTGAAGGCCGGGAGATTGAAACGGTCGCCGAACTGGGAGTTTCATTGCTGCTGTTCAGCCTCGGACTGGAGTTCTCCTGGGCGCGGCTGATGGACCTCGGGCGGCCGCGATTGATCAGCGGCGCGATCCAGGTCGCCGCAACCGCGGTGATCGGCGCACTGCTCGCCGTCATTGCCGGCGTGGGCGTGAAAGAGGCGGCTGCCGTGGGCATGATGATCGCTCTCAGCAGCACTGCCTGCGTCGTCCGCGTCCTGCTGGATGAACGGGAACTGGACAGCGTGCACGGGCGGTCGAGCCTCGCCATCCTGCTGGTGCAGGACATGGCGGTCGTGCCGCTCGCACTGCTGATGACGCTGCTGGCGGAGGGGGGCGCGCCGGGAGAAGTTCTGCTGCGACTGGGCCGGATCGTGCTGCTGGCCGGAGCGCTGGTCGCCGGACTGTACCTGCTGCTCAACAAGCTCGCCGTCCGGGCGCTCGGCTCGCTGACGCTCGAGCAGAACCGGGAACTGACCGTGCTGCTGGCGGTTGTGACGGGACTCGGAGCGGCATGGGCGGCGCATGCTGCCGGATTGTCCCCTGCGCTGGGGGCGTTTCTGGCCGGGATGTTTCTGGGGGGGTCCCCGTTCGCCACACAGATCCGTGCCGACGTCGCCTCATTGCGGGTTGTCCTGCTGACGCTGTTCTTTGGCGCGGCGGGAATGGTCGGGGATCCCCAGTGGATGCTGTTCCACGCGCATTGGGTGCTGCTGGCAACAGCGGCGCTCATTGCGCTCAAGTCAGGCGTGATCTGGGCCGTCTTGCGCCGGGCCGGGCAATCGCACGTCAATGCACTGGCGACGGGCTTGTGCCTCGCGCAGATCGGGGAGTTCGCGTTCGTGCTGGGGAGCATCGGCCGCTCGGCCGGACTCGTCTCCGACGAGGTTTACCAACTGGTCGTGTCGACGACGATCACGACGCTCGTGCTCACTGCCTATCAGGCGCCGGCCGCACCCGCCCTTGCCCGCTGGCTGATTCAGCGCCTCCGCTGGCAGAAAGACGAAGGATTCGCCGACCAGGCGGCTGCCGACGCGCCGCCCCCCGCAATCGTCATCATCGGGTTTGGTCCTGCCGGCCGTCATGTGGCCGACGCTCTGCGCAACAGCGGTTTGACAGTCGTCGTGCTCGACCTCAACCCGCAGGCGACGATCGACGCCGAAACGTACGGCTTCCACGGCCACATTGGCGACACGACGCAACTGGAGGTGCTGGAGCACGCACGGCTCGCGTCGGCGCGGCTCGTGGTCATTACGATCCCGGCCCGTTCGGCAGCGCTCACGACCCTCGCCCACGTGCGGAACCTGGCACCGGCCGCACACGTGATCGTGCGGTCGCGCTATGACCTGCACCTCGCCGATTTTCGGCGGGCCGGGGCGCATCAGGTCGTCGGCGACGAACAGGAAGTGGGCCACGGCCTCGCCGCGCTGGTCCGCGAGAAACTTCCCGAACTCATTTCGCCCCCCGAAAGCCCGGCGTCGGCGACGCCTGGTCCACAGGGCACTATTGCGCCGCAAAAAACGGAAACAACTGCTTGAGTTCTGCCTGCGTTGGCTGCTTCCCATATTCGCTGACCTCGAACGCCTCCGCGTACCCGACGTCGGCTCCCCGGTCGTTCCCATACCACTGCTTGAGTTCGTTGCGGAACCGGTCGGCCGAACCGCCGAACCGTCGGCGGAATGACTCCCGCACTTCGGTCTGGCGCTCCGTCTTCGCCTGCGACGTTTGCGGCAACTCGGTCAGGTTGCTGCAGCAGCCCCCTTCGTAGAACTGCGACTCCAGTGCGTCGACGCACGCGATCTTCTTGTCGAGCACGTCGTCGATCGCGACGGCCACGTCCGCCTCGAACGGGTTCGGCTTCTCGAAGCGGTCCTCGTAGAACAGAAAGACCGGGTTCTTCGTCAGGTACGGCACGTCCGGGCAGAGGAACGGCACCGTCACCATGTAGGCGGCGTCCTGCACCAGCAGTCCCACGTTGCGGTGGTCCGGGTGATAGTCGTTCGGCCGGTGGGACATCACGATGTCCGCCTGCCATTCGCGGATCAGCCGCGTGATCGTGCGACGGTTCTCCAGCGTCGGCAGCAGTTCGCCGTCGTGGATGTCGAGCACTTCGGATTCAATCCCCAGGATCTCCGCGCAGCGCTTCACTTCGGCCGTGCGGCGCTGCGCCAGCGGGCCGCCGGCCATCTGCCAGTGGCCGATGTCGCCGTTCGTGACCGAGACGAATTTCACGTGATGCCCAAGCGCCGCCCACTTGGCGCCGACGCCGGCCGCGCGGTGTTCG
>CAZWGW010000331.1:2143-7507 GCA_964633565.1 uncultured Planctomycetaceae bacterium | reverse complement strand
GCCGGTCGGGCTCGCCGTCGCAGCAGTACTTCTGTACCTGTACGCAACTCGACGTACGACTCGGGAGCGCTGATTCAAGACTCTACGGCTGGTGCAAGACATCCAGAACGACGTTGACGTCCAGGAGGACCTTCATCCACCGTGTTTCCTGAGCAATTCGGCCTCAAGGATCCGGCGGCATTCCGCATCATCCGGCGGTGGCCCGGCACCGCGCAGCAACCCAAGGAGATTTTGAAGCGATCCTTTCTGCCGAGGCCGGTCCCCTGCCGGAACGGTCGACAGGATCTCCTGGGCCAACTCAATGCGCGCACCCGCTGGCCAGGAGCGTACTCGATCCACTATCTCCCGGACGTCGGCATTCAGGACAGCGCTCATGGACTGCCTCCACCGCAATCATACCTCAGAGGTCCGATCAGGCAACATGCGGCTTTCCGTGCTCAGTGCGCCGGCGGCGGGCTGTTCTGGAACGCCCGGGCCCGGAACAGGAAGTCGACGATGCTGCCTTCGTGCGGCTGCAGCCAGTTGAGGGCGATCGTCTTCACCGCGCCGACGTTCAGCCGGTCGATGTTCGTCGCATCCACGAGCTGCTGCGACCACTTCTCGTCCTTCGTGATGGCCGAGCCGACGAGCGTCGTGCCGATCTTCCTGATCATGTCGGCCTGCGGGCAGCGGACTACCGAGACGAACGGGAACATGTACTCCGTGTTCGCCAGCGCCGGCTCGGGGCTGTCGCAGTGCAGGACCGTCGGCCGCAGGTAATCGCAGCGCTCGTGCTTCACCAGCCGGTCGCCGCCGCGGTACTTCGCCGAGACTTCCGTCACACCCGGCTGCTTGAGCTTCTCTTCGATGTCGTTGTGCATCGCCTCGGCCGCGCCGGGGAGCGTGAACGCCGCCAGGCCGGCGTTCGGGTCGGTCATCGGCAAGGGCTTCACAGGACCGATGCGCTTCGCAATGGCGTCGGCAATCTTCTCCGTGTGCCGGCTGGCCCAGATGCCGGAGCAACTGATGCACGAGCGGCCGCTGTTCACGAAGACGCTGTCGACCATGAGGTCGAGGTGCTTCTCCCATTCGTCGACGCAGTCGTCGCCGAAGAGGATCTTCGAGAACCCCGGCCCGTGCGCCTGAACGCGCGGGTCCCCCTTGTAGCGCTCAACCGTCGCCGTACCGCCGAAGATCATGGCCCGGCTGCAGGTCTCCAGCACGGCCGCGCCACACTCGGGTCCGCCGGGGTAGATCGACATCACTTCGCGCGGCACGCCGGCCTGAGCGAACGCTTCGTACATGCGGTACGGCGTCCACGGCTCCTGCGGGCCGGGCTTGAGAACGAGGCCGATCTGCAGCGGAATCACAGGCATCCAGAGCGTGTGGACCCCGGGCGAGTTCGACGGCAGCACCATGCCGACGACGGTGGTTTGCGCCTGGTACGAGACCATCACGCCGCGGCTCTCCATGCCGTAGCCTTTGGTCAGGATCTCGAACGGCAGGCCGCGGGTGAGCGCCTCCAGCACCTCGCGCATATGCCGCAGGACGAAGGCGTTCTTCCGCATGTTGGCCGCGCACATGTGCTCGGGCAGGCCGGTCGTGGCGGACTGCATGCGGCAGAAGTCCTGCGGCCCCTGCTTGCCGTTGCCGAGGGGCAGGTCCCCCTCCATGTAAAAGTCGGCCGCCTTGGCGCACATGGCGCAGAGCTGCTCGATCGAGAATTGCCGCAGCACATCGCGGGCCTTGCCGGACTTGCGCATGTCCATCTTGATCAGGCCGCCATTGGCCTGGTGCATGACAGCGAGTTCCTCGCCGGTCTCGAAGTGGACGACCGGCTGCTTCTCGATCGATTCGTACGGCTGGCCCCAGCGGATGACGGGGATTTCGAGCATGGAAGTGTCCTTGGTCAGTGGTCCTTGGTCCCTGGTTTCTTCGCGTCGGATGAATGTCCCGAACGACGCTGGTCGTTGTCAGCGACGCTGCGCGAGGAATTGCGCGGGCCGATGGATCTCAGGTAGGCGTTCAGCCGTGGAGCGAGTTCATCGAGCAACGGTTTGAGCAGCGCGACATGTTCTTCCGTCAGCAATTTGCGACGATACGCACGGCGTAGCCAGTGCCGCGATTCGTACAGCGAACCACGGGCAATCTTCACGAATCGTCGGTTGTCCTGGAATGATCCGCGTCCAGTGCCCTCCGCGATGTTGGCGCCGATCCCGTCCGCGGCCCGCACAAGCTGACCGCCGATCGTGTTCTGTGCAAATCGCTGCCAATGCACCACGATGTTCCATACGTGATCTGAGAGGTCCTCTGCCAGCCGGTAGACGTCCAGATCTTCAAACGATCTGCTCGGCATACCGGCTCCCTTTCGTGGATACGAAGGACCAATGACAAAGGACAAATGACTTTCAATACACCCCCACGGTCGTCGTCTTGGCGAATTCGTGGAACGGCCGCGTTCCGCTGATGCCGTCCCAGGGGAACTGATCGTACGGCCTCTCCCGCTCACCCTCGTCCCGCTCCATGAACCCGGGGATGAAGAGTTCCTCCGTGAGCGTGTACAGCTTGACGCGGCCGGTCCCGCCGTAGGGGACGACCTGGTTGTAGTCCTTGAAGTCCACGACTTCGATCACGGCCCGCGGCTGCGGCGCGTAGTAGGAGATCTTGTAATTCTCCGTCGCGGTCACCGGCTTGCCGCAGGCCAGGCCCATCAGCGTGTTGCCGTAGGTCGCGGCGATGTACACGTTGGGGCCGAGCAGTT
The DNA here is from genome assembly GCA_964633565.1 of uncultured Planctomycetaceae bacterium. GTDB lineage: Bacteria > Planctomycetota > Planctomycetia > Planctomycetales > Planctomycetaceae > CAZWGW01. The sequence goes on along the minus strand of CAZWGW010000331.1, from coordinate 4,767 downwards.
CTTCCTTGGCGAACCGCATCCACTGGGCCGTCATCTCGGTGCCGCCGCAGAAGATCCCCTTCAGCCCGGCCTCCTCGATGCTCGAACCCTGGTCGATCAGCCGCAATGCGAGCGCTTCCAGCAGCTTGGGAGTCGCGAACGCACACTGCACGTCGTGCCCGGCCGAGAGGATCGTGAGCGCCTGATCGACGCAGTGATCGGCGTACGCCTTCGCACCGGCCACGTCCCCTTTCTTGATGAGCTTCACAACCCAGCGCGGATCAAGGTCGACGCAGAAGCAGATGCCGCCACGATACTGGCACAGGTGTTCTACCGCGAGGCGCAGCCGCCGGGGTCCCGAGGGACCGAGCATCAGCCAGTTCTTCCCCTTTGGAAACGACGCCTCGGGCAGCGTGTCGGAGAAGATCTCATAGTCGATCCAGTGGTCGCGGACGACGCACCGCGACTTGGGGATGCCGGTCGTGCCGCCCGTCTCAAACACGTACTTCGGCTCGTTATGCCACTTCTTCGGCAGGAAGCGGGTCACCGGGCCGCCGCGGAGCCAGTCGTCCTCGAACAGGGGGAACTTCTTCAGGTCGTCGAAGCACCTGACGTCGGTGAGCGGGTTGAAATTGTAAGAGTTTGCCTGCTCCAGCCAGAACGGAGTCCCGAGCTGGGGATCGAAGTGCAGCTTGACGATGTCGACGGTCTGCTGGTCCAGTTTCCGGCGGGCGTCGGCAAGGCGTTGGTCGAGAGTCGTGCTCACAGGGGAAATCCTGAATCAGGGGCGGACCTTGCTGTCCGGCGGGGGGCAGGGCGGGGCGCCACGCCTCCGTCAGCGCGGGAGGCGTGTGCGATCACTCGGGGACGCCGGGTCAACGCCGGCGGATTTCATCATAGGGACGGCGGCACGCATTTCAATCTTGCGCGAAATCTGCCGCGCTCCGGGGAGCCTCGTGGAAACGGGGCCTTCGCGCCTTGACAGCCGGTTCTTTCCGCCGTAAAGTCGCATGAACGATTTGAACGATTTTTATGGAGACCCGGAATGACCCTCCTCGCCGAACACCCCGGAAATTGCTCCCATCCACGCCCGTCCCGGGTATCGCCCGCTCTCCGCCGCCGGGCCGAACAACTGCTCCATCGCGAAATCGGCTTCATCCACAGTTCGGCCTTTGCGGCGTCGGGCGCGGCAGCGACGGACGATCCTCCTGCCGAGTTGTACGCGGCCGGCTCCGCCACGCCCGTCACCAGGGGCCCCGTACGCAGCCTGATTCCACAGTCGACCAGCCGCCTCCTCTCTCCCGAGGGGGAGCAATACCTGTTTCGCCGGCTGAATTCCCTGAAATACCGCGCGAACGTGCTTCGCGGACAATTGTGCCCTGAGCGTCCCAGCCCCGGGCTGGTGGAGGAGATCGAGCAGTTGCTGTCGTCCGCCCAGGCGGTGCGCAGCCGGATCGCAGACGCGAACCTGCGCCTGGTGGCGTCCGTGGCCCGACGATTCGCGAGACGGGAGCAGGATTTCGAAGAACTGGTGGCCGAAGGGGGCGTGGTGCTGCTCGCCGCCATCGAAAAGTTCGACTTCGAACGGGGCTACCGGTTCAGCACCTACGCGACGCACGCGCTGCAGCGACACTATTTCCGGTACACTGCCCGCCGCGGCCGCCGCGCTCGCACTGAGGTGGCCACACCGCACGGCGTGCTCGCGGACGTGCTGGGCGCCGCCCCCTCCGAGACCAGCGACGGCGAGTCGCTGGACCGGCTGCGCCGACTCGTGGAGCGCTGGGACGAGTGCCTCAGCGCGCGCGAGCAGCAGATTCTCCGGCTCCGATACGGACTTGGCACGCACGACGGGGAGCGCACCCTCAAGAGCCTGAGTCGCGACATGGGGCTGTCCAAGGAGCGCGTCCGCCAGATTCAGATACAGGCCCTGCGGAAGCTGCGCGAGTACGCCGCGGCCCACGGCTTGGCCGTGGAACTGTAACCGTTATCATCCGCGCAACGCCGCACGAAATCCAAGGACCACCGGTCATGTCCTCCCTGCCGGCCGCATCAACGGAGTCGTTGCAACGTTCGCGGTCGATTTCGATCGGCCGGCACCCGGATCGACGCGGCGTGTATCGGCTCCATGCCGGGCTGTTCGTGCCTCGCGACCGGGAGGCCGTGTTCGACTTCTTCTCCGACGCGCGGCAACTGCAGGCGATCACGCCGCCGTGGCTGCACTTCGAAGTCCTCACCCCGGCGCCGATCGTCATGCACGCCGGCGCGCTGATCGACTACAGGCTGCGGCTCCGCGGACTCCCCCTGCGCTGGCAGTCGCGGATCACCGTGTGGGACCCGCCGCGCTGCTTCGTCGACGAGCAGACGCGCGGGCCGTATCGGCTGTGGCGGCACGAGCATCGCTTCGAGGAGGCCGATGGCGGCACGCACGTTCTGGACGACGTCGACTACGCCGTGCCGGGCGGAGCGCTCGTCCACGCGCTGGTCGTGCGGCGCGACATCGAGCGGATCTTCGCCTGGCGGCAGGCGCAGCTCAATGTGATCTTCGACGGGGCGGGGACGCCGGACGGTCCGAAATCGGGGGAGGCGGCGCCGTGAGGGACCTCGTCACCCCCAAGCAGGTGGCCCGCGCCATCGGCGTCAGCGAG
>CAZWGW010000331.1:0-2133 GCA_964633565.1 uncultured Planctomycetaceae bacterium | reverse complement strand
GCTGAAGCGCTGGTGCGACCAGGGGCTGATCCCCACGGTTCGCACGGCGGGGGGGCATCGCCGGCTGGCCATGCCCCAGGTGCTGCGGTTTCTCAAGCAACGCGGACACCGGCTCGTCGATCCGGCCGTTATTGGCCTGCCGCCCACGACGACCGGCGCCGGCGGCTGGACGCTGGAACGGGGCCTCGCCCGGCTCCGCGACGCACTCGTCGCCGGGCACGAAGACCTCGCGCGACAGGTGGTGCTGGACCTGTACCTCGCGCGGCACCGCATCAGCGCGATCTGCGACCGGGTCATCGCCCCGGCGTTCCACGAGATCGGCCGGTTGTGGGGCTGCGGCGACGTGGCCATCTACCAGGAGCGCCGCGCCTGCGAGATCAGCCTGCGCCTGTTGCACGAACTGTCGCGGCTGATTGCCGTCCCCGCGGCGAACGCCCCCGTCGCGATCGGCGGGACGCTCGCCGGAGATCCATATCTGCTGGCGACGACGATGGCCGAGCTGGTCCTGTGCGACAACGGCTGGCGGGCGACGTCGCTGGGGAACATGCTTCCGGCCGAGACGATCCAGCAGGCGATCCGCGACACACGGCCGCGGCTGGTGTGGATCAGCGTGTCCGCCGTCGACGATGTGAAGTCGTTCGTCGATTCGGCCGTCGCCGTCTTCGCGACGGCCCGCAAACAGGGAGCCGGGCTGGCCATTGGCGGCCGCGCACTGACGCCCGAACTGCGCCGCCGGATCCGGTACAGCGCCTGGTGCGAGACGGTGGAGGAGCTGGAGCGGTTTGGCCGCACGCTCTTTCACCCGCCCCATGCCGGCGCATCGCGAACGGATTGAAGGCGCGTCGCGGCATCGGTAAGATTCCTCCTGTCCCCGAGTTCCTCAGAACAGGTCTTGCGAGCCGAGGTGAACCTTGAACGCCATCCGGATGTTCTTCGCGACAATGTGTTTGCTGGTTGCCACGGGATGCGGCGGCGGAGGCGATATCGAGCAGGAGCCTGACTCGAGCCAGGCCGAAGTGTTCGACAAACTCAAGGGCATCGAAGCCGGAGTCACGCTGGATCCTGAGGGAAAGATCGTCAGCGTGGACCTGGACAATTCAAAGCACGGCGACGACTCCCTGGCGATCCTGAAGGACATTCCGACGTTGACAGGCGTTAATCTGTCGGGATCGAGCGTGACCGATGCCGGTCTGAGTCAACTGTACGCATTGCAGTCGCTGAAGTCTCTCAACCTGGAAGATACGAAGATCACACCGGCGGGAGCCAATGGCCTCAAGGAAGCGCTGCCGGACTGCATCATTGCCTATGGCTCGGACGTCGATCGTGGGGGCGACGGCGAGGACGAATGAACCCGGGCTCGCAACTGGCGGACAACCGCGGTGGCGTGCTGTTGACGCCGCCCGGGAGGCTCCTCCAGGGGCATGATCCATTTCCTGGTGTCCACGCCGCGGCGCTGTTCCGACAGGTCGACTTCCGGGTCGATCAGCAGTTGCGGGTCGCGGCCGTTGAGCGAGCACCACGCTTCGGCGCGGACTTGCTGGTTGCCGTAGCCCGCCGCATCCAGTTGCTCCCCCAGAAACCGGCCGAACTGCAGGATCATGTCCGGATGTTGCGCCATTTCGGCGATCTGCCGGCGCGTGACGTAGGGGGATGGGTTCAACCGGATCGTTTCTCCCGTCCCCGGGTCGACGATGTAGAACAGTACGATCGCCTCCTTCGTACGCAGCTTCATCCGCCAGGAAAAGCGATGCCCTTCTTCGGTCCAGCTCGTGCTGCCCGAGTAAAAGTAATGCCGCAGCGGTAGCGCCGTCTGCACGCCGACCCACGCCAGGAGCGCTGCCACGAGCCAGCGGCGGGAGCGCGTCCAGACAAACGGCCCGGGCGGGCCCGGCTGGACGGCGCTGCGACGTCCAACCCACGGCAACCTGCGCGGCCAGTCCGGCTCGAAGAAGATCGTCGTGGCGGCAATCATCATCCACGGGAAAATGCCGATGTTCAGCAGCAGCTTGTTGGTCAGGTGGAAACACAGACAGACAATAAACGCCAGTGCCCGCGTGCGTTTCCACAGCAGCAGAGGCACGACCAGCAGATCAAACAGCAGTCCCCCGAATGCAAACAGGTCGGCCGCCCACC
>CAZWGW010000330.1:0-7541 GCA_964633565.1 uncultured Planctomycetaceae bacterium | reverse complement strand
GGACGCGGGACAGATTGCCGGACTGGACGTGTCGCGGATCATCAACGAGCCGACCGCCGCGGCGCTCGCGTACGGTCTGGAAAAGAAGAAGGACGAAAAGATCGCCGTCTTCGACCTGGGGGGCGGCACATTTGACATTTCTGTCCTCGAGGTCGAGGAAGGATCCGTCGAAGTGTTGTCCACCAACGGCGACACGCACCTGGGGGGCGACGATTTTGACGAGGAACTGATCAACTTTGTCGCCGGCCAGTTCCAGAAGGAACAGGGGACCGACCTCCGCAAGGACCCGATGGCCCTGCAGCGGCTGCGGGAAGCCTGTGAGAAGGCCAAGAAGGAACTCTCCTCGTCGCAGACAACGGACATCAACCTGCCGTTCATCACACACGACGCCGGCGGCGCGAAGCACCTGCAGATGACGATCTCGCGGTCACAGTTCGAGCGGTTGATCGATCCGCTGGTCGAACGCTGCCGCCGGCCGGTGGAGCAGGCGCTGGCGGACGCAAAGCTCAAACCGGCGCAAATTGACGAAGTGGTCCTCGTCGGCGGTTCGACCCGCGTGCCGATGGTGCAGGAGTTTGTGAAGAAACTCTTCGGCGGCAAGGAGCCGCACAAGGGCGTGAACCCGGACGAAGTTGTCTCCGTGGGAGCGGCCATTCAGGGCGCTATCATCGGCGGGGAAGTGAAAGACGTCGTGCTCCTGGATGTGACGCCGCTCTCACTGGGGATCGAAACAGAAGGGGGCGTGATGACCGCACTCGTCGAGCGGAACACGACGATTCCCGTGACCAAAACGGAAACCTTCTCGACCGCGGCGGACAACCAGACGGCAGTCACCGTCCGCGTGTTCCAGGGCGAACGCCCGATGGCAGCCGATAACCGGCTGCTGGGACAGTTCAACCTCGAGGGGATCCCCATGGCGCCCCGCGGCATGCCGCAGATTGAGGTCACTTTCGACATCGACGTTAATGGCATCCTCAACGTTTCGGCAAAGGATCGCGCGACCAACAAGGAGCAGAAGGTCCGCATCGAGCAGTCGAGCGGCCTGTCGAAGGACCAGATCGAGAACATGCGCAAGGAGGCGGACTCACACGCCGATGAAGACCGCAGGAAACGGGAACTGGCGGAAGCCAAGAACCGTGCCGAGCATCTCGTCTACCAGACCGAAAAGTTGATGAAGGAGCATGCGGAGAAGCTCGATGCGGGCTCAAAGTCGGCAATCGAGGCGGCCATGGAGAAAGTGAAAGAGGCGGAGAAAGGGAGCGACGTCGCGGCGATCAAGTCCGCCGTTGAAAACCTGGAACAGGCGATGCACGCGCTGTCGAAGCACATGTATGAGGCCGCCCAACAGGCTTCCGCAGCGGGCGCGGCGCCGAGCGGCGACGGGAGCGCCAAGCCGGCGGATGAGAACGTGATCGATGCGGAGTTTGAGAAGAAGTAAGGTCAAACACGAGGCTCAATCCCCGGCCGCCATCGAGTCGGCCGGGGCCATTCCCCGCCAGCAGGCGTTCGGATCCGCGTCCTCGCTGACTGGCGGGACGTCAGCCGCTGTCCGTCAACGCATCTTGTCCCTCCGCCGGCCCTCCTGATTGTCGGAGCAATCACGATCATGCTGCGTCCCGAAAAACTGACCACCAAATCCCAGGAAGCCGTGCAGCACGCCCATGCGCTCGCGGAGTCCAGGGGCAACCCACAACTCCTCCCGCTGCATCTGCTCAAGGCGCTGCTTGAGGAGCCGGAAGGGATACCCCGCGCCATTCTGCAGAAAATCGGGGCCAATGCCGGCCAGCTTGAATCGATCGTCGATGCGGAGCTCGCGCGACTCCCCAAGGCCACCGGCGGCGCGGCGCAGGTCGGCGCCAGCCGCGAGGTGATGCAGGTTTTCGATGCGGCGGAGAAACAGGCCGACACGATGCGGGACTCGTTCATCTCGACCGAGCACCTGCTGATCGCGCTCACCAGGGTCGAAGACGCGGCCCAGCGACTGCTGGCGCTCAACGGGGTCGAGGAACCGGACATTCTCGAAGCGCTCCGCTCTGTGCGCGGCGGCCACCAGGTGACCGACCAGAACCCCGAAGACAAGTACCAGGCGCTGGAGCGCTACGGCAAGGATCTGGTCGATCTGGCCCGCAAAGGGAAGATCGATCCCGTGATCGGCCGCGACGCCGAAATACGGCGCGTCGTGCAGGTGTTGTGCCGCCGGCGCAAGAACAACCCCGTGCTGATCGGCGAGCCGGGCGTCGGCAAGACGGCCATTGTCGAAGGCCTCGCCCATCGCATTGTGCTGGGGGACGTGCCGCAGATCCTCAAAGACAAGCGTGTCATCGCGCTCGACATGGGAGCGCTCGTTGCCGGAGCGAAGTACCGCGGCGAATTCGAAGACCGGCTGAAGGCCGTGCTCAAGGAGGTCGAGCAGGCACAGGGGCGGGTGGTGCTGTTCATCGACGAACTGCACACGGTCGTCGGCGCCGGGGCGGCCGAGGGGGCGATGGATGCTTCCAATCTCCTCAAACCGGCGCTGGCCCGAGGCGACCTGCACTGCATCGGGGCGACGACGCTCGACGAGTACCGCAAGCACATCGAGAAGGACGCCGCCCTGGAGCGGCGGTTTCAGCCGGTGCTCGTCAAGGAGCCGAGCGTCGAGGACACGATCGCCATCCTCCGCGGCCTGAAAGAGCGCTACGAGAAACACCACAACATCAAGATCCGCGATGCCGCGCTCGACGCCGCTGCCACGCTCTCGGATCGATATATCACCGACCGGTTTCTGCCGGACAAGGCGATCGACCTCGTCGATGAAGCCGCGAGCCGGGTCGCGATGGAGTTGCACAGCGTCCCGACAGAAATCGACGAGGTCCAGCGGCGGCTGACGCGGCTGGAACTGGCGGCCCGGCAACTGCAGGAAGAAAAGGAGGCGCACGCCGAGAAGGAACGCGCCGGGATTCAGCAGGAAATGGACTCGCTGCGAAAGCAACTGGCAAGCCTCAAGGAGCAGTGGGAGGCGGAGAAACTTGGGCTCGGGGATGTGCAGGGGGTCCGCGAGGAACTGGAAAAAGTCGAGCTGGAATACAAGCAGCTCGAAGCCGGCATCCGCGACAAAGTCGCCAAAGGGCAGCTCGTCGAAGAACGCGACTACCAGCAGCTCTTCGAACTGGAGACGCACCGGCAGAAGCTGCGCAAGCACGTCGCCGAGCAGGAGGCCGACGCCGAGAAGGCCGCAGCGGACGGAGAGAAGAAGCAGAGGCTGCTGCGGCAGGAGGTCGGTCCCGAGGAGATCGCGCAGGTTGTTTCCGCGTGGACGGGTATCCCGGTGACGCGGATGTTGCAGACCGAACGGGAGAAGCTGTTGCACATGGAAGACGGACTGCACGCGCGGATGATCAATCAGGAGGAAGCCGTGACGGCTGTGTCCAACGCGGTGCGCCGCTCGCGTTCCGGCCTCCAGGACCGGAACCGCCCGATCGGGTCGTTCATTTTTCTGGGACCGACCGGCGTCGGCAAGACCGAGCTGTGCAAGGCGCTGGCCGAGTTCCTGTTTGACGACGAGCGGAACATGGTCCGCATCGACATGAGCGAATTCATGGAACAACACTCCGTGGCGCGGCTGATCGGTGCGCCGCCGGGTTACGTCGGATACGAGGAGGGGGGACGGCTGACGGAAGCCGTGCGACGGCAGCCCTACTCCGTGGTGCTGTTCGACGAAATCGAGAAGGCGCACCGGGACGTGTTCAATGTGCTGCTGCAGCTTCTGGACGACGGACGTCTTACCGACGGCCACGGCCGGACCGTCGACTTCACGAACACGATCGTCGTCATGACCTCCAACCTGGGGAGCCAGTCGATTGTGGAACTGGCGGGGACGGACGACGAAGGCCAGATCCGCGAGCGGTGTACAGAGGCGTTGCGGGCGCGATTTCTGCCGGAGTTCCTGAACCGCGTCGACGACGTGATCGTGTTTCACCCGCTCGGCCGGCCGGAAATCCGCAGGATCGTGGATCTGCAACTGACGCGTCTCGGCCGGCAGATGGAAGAGCACGGCTACCATCTGCAGGTCAGCGACACGGCCCGTACACTACTCGCCAACGAAGGGTACGACCCGCAGTACGGCGCCCGCCCCCTCAAGCGCGTGATCCAGAGCCGGCTGCAGAACGAACTCGCAAACGCGATTCTGGAGGGGCAATTCGTCGAAGGAACGACTATTCGCGTCGACAGCCAGAACGGCGAGTTCACATTTGGGAATTGATCCCCGCGATTTCGGCGCCTGACATGACCGATAACAGCCAGAACCTGTACGGCAACGTGCCGGTCCTTACGCTCCACCACGACAACGCCGTCTATTCCGTTGCCTTCTCCCCCGACGCCGGATTCCTTGCCACCGGCAGCCTCGACAAGACGATCAGGCTCTGGCGGCACCCCTCGGGGGAGGAAGTCCGTCGGCTGCGCGGCCATGGCGAAGCGGTCTGCACGGTGGCGTTCTCGCCTGACGGTACTTCACTGCTCTCGGCCAGCCTCGACAAGACGCTCCGGGTCTGGGACGTCGCGACCGGCGGACTGAAAACGACAATGAGTGGGCACCAGGCGTACCTGACCTGCATGGCGGCATCGCCCGATCTCAAGCTGGCGGCGTCCGGTGCTCATGACAAGGATGTCATCCTGTGGGACGTCGCGGACGGCAAGGCGCTGGCAACTCTGTCCGGGCATACCGATCTGATTAACTGCATTGCCTTCGCTCCCGACGGAAACACGGTTGCTTCCGGCGGCCACGACCTGCTCATCCGACTGTGGGACGTCAAGACGCGGCAGCCGCGCGGCGAATTGGGGCCCCACTCCAAGCCGATACAGAGCCTGGCCTGCTCGCCCGACGGCGGCACGCTGGCGGCCGGGGACGACGATGCCACGATTCGTCTGTGGCGATTGAACGATGGCAGCCACCGCGTACTGCGCCTGGTCGGTCCGGCGGCGGTAAAGTCACTGGCATTTTCGCCGGACGGTGGGCTGCTCGTCTCCGGTGGGTCGGACTCGACGATTCGCGTCTGGGATGTGGCGCTCGGCGCGGTTGTGCAGACGCTCACGGGGCACCGGAATTCGGTATACGACCTGGCCTTCTCCGCTGACGGCGCCCTGCTGGCGTCGGCGGGTTTTGACCGGACCGCCCACGTCTGGGAACGGAGCCCCTCGCACGAGTGAGCGCTCCCGCGATGATTGTCTCGCCGCTCCGGTCCGGATAGCACACCGGGGCGGCAATCACCCGGACTGCCGGTCAGATTGCCTTTGTGCTTGCAGCACACACGGGGGAAGACGATCGGCGTCGCAACTTTTCGACCCCTGCTCAATGACTGAAATCCGCCATCGCCTGCTGCACCTCGAGCAGGCTGCGTTCACTCACGCGGATCAGGCCTCGCCGCGGTCGGTCGAGATCGATAATCACCAGCAGCGTCGCGGCGATCAGGTTTCCCGAGGCAGCCTGCGGTGTCAGCGCTTGATCAGGCGCAGCACATACAGGAGCGCGATCGCACCGACCGTCGCCGTGACCAGGCTGCCGATCAGACCGCCGGCGGAAATGCCGATCACGATGAACCAGACTATCCCCATAGGCTTTACCTCTTTCTTCGTAGTGGATGATTTGTCGAACTGCGCTGGAAGAGCGCACACGCTGTTCGTTCGAAATGAGATCAGCCGTTCGAGGTTGCGCCGATCACCTCGTAAATGTTAATCCCGGATCATCCGGCGGTGCGCCAATGGCACGGAACCGGAATCCACCCGCATCCTGTGTCACGGCGCCGGCCATTGCGCCTCCCTCTCCTTCCGGGGGCGCAAGCGTGAGTACGTTGTCCTCCAGCGTGTAGGTCCCCTGCAGGCGACGTGTCTGTCCACTCTGGCTGACATCCCACGTGAAACGACCGTCTCCCAGCAGCGCCAGCGCAATCGAAGTCTCCGCATCGGCCGTCGCCCGCCAATTGCCGACAATCCGGGCCGGGTCGATCAAGTCTGACGTTCCCGGCGCCGGAGGCGGCGGCGTCGCCGGCTGGGTCGGCGGACGCAACGACGAGAGCAGGCCGCGGGACAGCGCGTCCTCCGGCTGCAGTTTCACGACGTTCTCGTACATGTCGGCCGCTTTGTCCTTGTAGCCTGCCGTCAGGTAGTGATACGCCAGCAGGAACGCGGGAGCCGACTCGTCGGCGTGTTGACGGCGATAGCTCTCCAGCGTTCGGAGCTGCTGCGTGTACGTGTCGACGTTGTCGTACAGCCCCGCCAGGGTCGTCCAGTCCCATCCCGGGCCGACCGACAGCACCGAATACAGCACGGCGGATGCCTCGTCGTACCGGTTCAGGGCGAACAGGACGAGCGCACGGAACTCGTGCATCGAGGCGTCGTTGGGCATTTTCGCCAGTGCCTGATCGGTGAGCGCCAGCGCCTGCGCGTAGTCGCCGACGCGAAACATCGCGCGCGCCTCATCGAAGCGGGCGACCGCCGGGTCGACAATGTCGACAGACGGCGGGGGCGCTTCGGTATTGATCGGCTGCACGTAGTTGTAGACCGGTGTCCCGTATTGGCGGACGACAATCGTCTGCACGGCTGGAGTGTAATACGGGTTGTAATAGCTGGCGTACCCCCAATCGTACGTGCGGGAACCGAGCGCCCACGTCGTGGCGACGCCGGTCAACACGCCGGCCGCGTAACTCCCCCAGTTGAAATTGCTGCTGCACGAACCGTGATACCAGCCGCCGTGGTAACCCAGGTAGGCCGGCCGCCAGCCGGGGCCATAGCACCAACTGTCGTCGTGAAAGCGTTGCCGGCCATGTCCCCAGTTGCCGCGGTAGCCATAACCGTTCCCGCCCCAGGCGACTCCGGGTCGATACCCGGTGTTGATGATCGTCGGGCTGTTATTGATGATCGTCTGGTGGTTGTGCTCCCAGTGGTTGTTGTTGACGATGTTGGTAATGTTCGTGCGGTCTCCGCTCACAACAACGGTTCCCCGGTCCGGACGAGTCTCAGGTCGGACTCGCTCCGGCAAGGTCTCCGGTCGAACCCGGTTCGGTTTGGTCGAGGGGCGTTCGGGGAGCGGCTGATCGACTCCGGGCTGCCCCACGATCGGATTTCCCGCGCCCGGGCGCACGGCCGGGCGGGATGTTGGTCGCTGATTGAAGTCCGGGAGCGACGGGCGCGAGTTCTCCTTGCTCCCCTTGTTGCCTGTGACCGGGTTGCGATTAATTCCGGTCACCGGCTGGTTCCCGGGCTGCGAGGAGATGTTCGGTCGTTCTGACGGCCGTGATTTTGAGCCGCCCGGATAGAGTCCCAGATCGGGCCGGTTCATTCCTCCCTTGTTCGACGGAAGGGTCGGCGTCTGCTGAGGGGGTTGCGATCCGAGGGAGACCTTGCCCCCTTTCTTTCCCGCATTGCCGGCGCCATGTTGCTGACCAATGCCGGGCTGGTTTCCGCCGGACGGCTTGCGATCTCCGCCGCGAATGCCGCCGACGCTGGAATGTGAATTACCGGTGCTGCCGCCGCCCCGAGCGCTGCCTTGGGGCTGGCCACTGCGACGA
>CAZWGW010000329.1:5128-7541 GCA_964633565.1 uncultured Planctomycetaceae bacterium | reverse complement strand
TTACCGGGAGCCGGAGACCCGGAACAGGAGTTGCTGCTCGCCAGCGACAAGCCGATCGAGATTCTGCGAAGGCAGATTGCGATTGCGGAACGGAAGATCGAGGGCTACGCCACAACGCTGGCGCCGAACGTGGCGCAACAATACGCCCTCAACGACCGGAAGCAGATCGAACGCCTCGAAGGCCGGATCGTGGAACGCCGGGAGGCGCTCTTGAAGGAATTACAAATGCGGCGGCGGCTGGCGGCCAGCGTGGGACGGCAGAAACTCGCGGATCAGATTGCGGAATTGCGGCAGCGCGAGGAGGTCCTCAAAGCCAGTCGCGACGAACTGAAGGCGGCGATTCCCGCGGATACGGGGTCGTCCATCAAGCGGTACCTGATCCAGGCGGAGATCGAAACCCTGGAATCGCTGCTGAATTCGCTGTCCCTTGAGAACGAGCGCGTCGGGCTCGAGCAGAAGTCGCTCGCGAACCGCGTGCTGCGCAATCCGGCGGTCGTCCCGTATACGGGGGACAAGTCCGGACGGCTGATCAAGTGCGGCGCCGCGGGCGGCTTTGCCTGGGTCCTGGCGGCGGCCTGCATCGTCGGGTGGGACGTTCGCCGCCGCCGGCTCAATTCGATTGCCGATGTGACGCACGAGTTGGGGATGCCGCTGATCGGGACGCTGCCGCTGCTCAAGCGGACCAGGAGCCGGGCGCAGGTCTCCAGCAACCGGCTGTCCGAAGCGGTCGACGGCATTGCGGCGACGTTGCTGTGCGGCAACGAGGGCCGACACAGGCAGGTCGTGCAAGTCTCGAGCGCCTCGCCCGGAGAGGGGAAGTCGACCCTCGCCGCCAACCTGGCGACGAGCCTGGCGGCGGCCGGGCGGAATGTGCTGCTGGTCGATTTCGACTTGCGCCGTCCGATGCTGCACCGCGTTTATCAACTGGAACCCGGACCTGGGGTCAGTGAGGTCCTGACCGGCTCGGCACGGCTCGACGAGGCGCTGCAGGCGACGTCGTCTGACAGCCTGACATTGCTCTCCGCGGGTCACTGGCGTGAAAAAGGGCTGGGCGCACTGACGGACGCGCGGATCGAAGTGCTGTTTCAGGAATGTCGCAGCCGTTTCGACTTTGTGATCGTGGACACGAGTCCGATCCTGCCCGTGGTGGACGGCCGGCTGGCGAGCCGGCATGTGGACGGCGTCATCTTCTCCCTGCTGCGCGACGTGAGCGAGATCCCGAAAGTTGCGGCCGCAGTGCAGATGCTCGAGTCGTTCGGGGCGCCGATCATGGGGGGCGTGATGATCGGCTCCAGTCAGGATGTGTACTACGGCTACGCCCACAGGCCGCTGACCCAGACGGCCTGAGCAATTACGGCATGGCGTGCTGCCGGTCGGAGCCGGCGGCGTTTGTTGAAACCAGAGAGAATGGATTGATGTCGGCTCTGGCACTCGCGTTCTCGATCGGCTGTGTCGTGACGCTCAGCCTGACCCCGCTGGTCCGCAGGGCCTGCCTCAGGGGGGGGCTCGTCGACCACCCGGACGGGCATCGAAAGCTGCACCGGACTGCAGTGGCGCTGGGGGGCGGGATTGCGATTGGCGCCGCGACATTGCTGACGCTCACGATCCTGGGGCTCTGCAGCCCGGCGCGGCGCGGCGAGTTGTCGCACGCGTCGGTCGATCTGCTGGCATTGTGCGCCGCCGCCTGCGGGATCTGCGCGCTGGGGGTGGCCGACGACGCGTTCAACCTGCGCGGCCGCCACAAGTTGACCGGTCAGGTGCTGTGTTGCCTGATTCTGCTGGCGAGCGGCCTGCTCATCGAACAGGTGGAGATCCTTGGCTGCACCATCGAACTCGGGCTGCTGAGCGTCCCGTTTACACTGCTGTGGCTGCTGGCGGCGATCAACGCGATCAACCTGCTCGACGGGATCAATGGACTGGCGGCGGCAATCGGTGTGATCAACTGCGCAGCGCTGGCGGCGATGGCGCACGTCGGACACCGGCACGGTCATGCCTTCGTCGCCGCCACGTTTGCCGGCAGCCTGCTGGGGTTCCTGCGATACAATTTTCCGCGGGCGAGCGTGTTTCTGGGCGATGCGGGGAGTATGGTGATCGGCCTCGTGATCGGGGTGATCTCGATCCAGACGTCGCTCAAAGGGCCGGGGACGGTGCTGCTCGCCGCTCCGGTCTGTCTGTGGATTATCCCGTTCTTCGACTCGTTTGCGGCCATCGTGCGGCGGAAGCTCACCGGCCGAAGCATCTTCAGCACCGACCGGGGGCACCTGCATCACCGGCTCACCGAACGCGTGGGGAGCGTGCGAGCCACGGTGATTGTCGCGCTCGGCTGCCTGGTGACGGCGGCCGCCGCACTGGCGAGCGTCAACTGGCGGAACGAGCGTGTCGCGCTGGTGTGCGGCGCGGCGCTGAGTGTGAT
>CAZWGW010000329.1:2614-5118 GCA_964633565.1 uncultured Planctomycetaceae bacterium | reverse complement strand
CATGTTCGGCCACTCGGAACTGCGGCTGATTGTCACGCGATTGAGCAGTCTGGGGCGATCACTGCTGGTGGTGCGACGCCGGCAGGAGCAAGTGGCCACCGAGGCCTGCGTCCGCCTGCAGGGGGGTCGGGAATGGGAGCAACTCTGGTCGTCGCTGACCGAATATGCCGAGCAGGCGCCGCTGGAACAGATCGAACTGGACGTGAATGCGCCGTCCCTGCGCGAGGGATACCACGCGGCATGGAAGCGGCGCTCAAACCATTGCGACGACCGGATCTGGCGGTTTGAGATGCCGCTGATTGCGGTCGGTTGCCAGGTCGGGCATATCCGCGTCATGGGGCAACGTGCGGCCGAGTCGGGCGCGCGAAACCTGGAAAAGCTGGTGGAGCTGCTCGATTCAATTGAGGAACAGCTTGCGGCCGTCGTGGGGACGGCGCATGTTCCGGCAGGCGCCGGCGGCGAACCAGACCTCGAATGGGAACACGATGTCCACCCGAAAGCACAGGCAGAGTTTGAAGCCGCGCGGAGTTGAAACCCCGCCGATGGACCGGTCCGCAGTGTCGGCACGTCCCCCGGCAACCAGGTTGTGGACGGCGGTCGCCGTTGTCGGTGTCTGTCTGGGGACCTTTCATGGCATCAGGTTGTATGCCGTCCCTTCGACGGCGCGTCTGCTCCGGCAGGACCTCAAGTCGATGCCGTACGACCTCGCGGGGTGGATCGGAGCGGACGCGGAACTGGACGCGCACCTGTTCGAATTTCTGGGAGCGGACCAGGCCATCAATCGCTCCTACAGCAGCTCCGCGGGACAATCGGTCGCGGTGCACGTCGCCGCCTGGATTGGGCCGGACGAATGGGCGCCGCATCCTCCGGAAGCGTGCTATACGTCAGCGGGCTGGGAACTGTCCGGCGAACGGACGGAGACACTTGACGCGTCGGGTGGAGTGGAGGTGCAGAAGTTCACAGCGCGGCGCGGGGGGGACGAGCTCACGGTGCTGTACTGGTACAGGCTGGGAGACGTTTTCTTCAAAAACCGCGACCAGGCGCGCCAGGCCCGCAAGGCGCTGTGGGGCCAGGCGGAATGGCCGCCCCTGATCAAGGTCCTGATTCAATCGCCAGGCTCCGGGGGCGACGATGCCCGCTCCGGAATGGACGAGATGGCGCGGGCCATCGACGCGTGGACCCGACAACTCTAGCGGACGGTTGAGAGCAAGGCAGCGCGATGAACGGTGTGATCGAAGCAACCGCAATTCCGGCGCAGGCGTGCAACACGCACGGGTACGGGGTGACTACGCCTGCGCGCGATCGAGCGGCACGGGTCACGGTGATCGAGCATCGCCCGGGATGGCGGGCCATCGACTTTCGGGAACTGTATGCCTACCGGGACCTGTTTCGATTTCTCGCGTGGCGGAGCATCAAGGCGCGTTACGCCCAGAGCGCGCTGGGCATCGGCTGGGCCGTGATCCAGCCGCTGTTTCAGACGCTCGTGTTCACGGTGGTCTTCGGCTACATCGCCGGGTTGAAAGGGGACGGCGGCGCGCCCTATTCGCTGTCCACGTTCGTCGCGCTCGTGGCCTGGACCTACTTCTCCGGCGCGCTGACCGACGGCACCGGCAGCCTGGTGGCGAACACGAACCTGCTCAGCAAGGTGTATTTTCCACGACTGGTCCTGCCGCTGTCGGCGGTCGTTTCCAAACTTGTGGACTTCGGAATTGCGCTGGTCCTGCTGGTCGCGGTGATGATCGGCTTTTATCACGTCGCGCCGACCTGGAACATGCTGTGGCTGCCGCTGCTCATCGCGCTGATGATGCTCTCGGCCGCCGGCATGTCGATCTGGCTGACGACGCTGGCCGTGCAGTACCGGGACGTAAAGTACGCGTTGACTTTCGTCGTGCAGCTCCTGATGTACGCGTCGCCGGTCATCTACGCGACCGACCGGATCCCGGACCGGCTGGACCTGGGGCAGGTGTTGCCGCAACTCGACGGGTTGGTCGTCGCGCCGCGGCTGATCTATGCCGCGAATCCGATGGTGGGCGTGATCGAAGGCTTCCGGTCCGCGTTTCTCGGAACGCGGCCGATGCCGTGGGATTACCTGGCCATCGGCAGCGTGACGGCGATGCTGCTTGCCGTCACGGGATGCATCTACTTCCGCAGCCGGGAACGACTGTTCGCAGACGTCGCGTGACGACAGTGGCAGAAATCCGCAGGAAACATCGATCGAAAACGACCGGACCACGTGCCGCCTGATGTAGCCATCTCCGTGGATTCGCTGTCGAAGGCGTACCGCATCGGCCTGAAGGAGGAGATTCCGGATACGCTGCTCGGAGCGGCAAAAGGGGTGCTGCGCGCTCCGTGGCGGAACCTGCGGCGGCTGCGGCGGATGAACACGTATGGACCCGAACATGCCGGGCGGAACGGGCGAAGTTTCGCAGATCGACAGTCTGGAACGCGGCTTCCTGCCGAGGAAGAAGACACGATCTGGGCGATCAGGGACGTGTCGTTTGAGG
>CAZWGW010000329.1:0-2604 GCA_964633565.1 uncultured Planctomycetaceae bacterium | reverse complement strand
ATGGGCACATCTGGCTTGGTGAGTACGAACCCCAGGCGATCGGGGCGATCTGGGCCGGGTCGTTTGTGGTGCGGGTGGGGGACGTTGTCGGCGTGATCGGCCGCACGGGGGCGGGGAAGAGCACACTGCTGAAAGTGCTCAGCCGGATCACGGAACCGACACGGGGACGGGCGGAACTGCTGGGCCGCGTGTCGAGTCTGCTGGAGGTGGGGACCGGTTTCCACCCGGAACTGACCGGCCGGGAAAACGTGTACATGAACGGCACGATCCTGGGGATGACGAAACGCGAGATCGACGGGAAGTTCGACGAGATCGTGGAGTTTTCGGGCGTAGAGAAGTTCCTCGACACGCCGGTGAAGCGGTACTCCAGCGGGATGACGGTGCGCCTGGCGTTTGCGGTGGCGGCGCACCTGGAGCCGGAGATCCTGATCATTGACGAGGTGCTGGCGGTGGGGGACGCGGCGTTTCAGCAGCGCTGCCTGGGAAAGATGCGGGACGTCGCCGGCAGCGGGCGGACGGTGCTGTTTGTGAGCCACAACATGGTGGCTGTGGAGGCGCTCTGCCATCGCGCGATCCTGCTCAGCGGCGGCCGACTGTCGCTCGACGGGAGCATTGCCGAGGTCGTGAGGGAGTATCTGCGATCGGTTCACGAGGAAGCGCGGCTGCAGAGTCGAGTTCCCGAGGAGGGTTCGCATCTGGAGTTCCTGGGACTGATCGATGACTCCGACGCACCGACGAACGTTTATCGACTGGGTGCGACACTGCGGCTGCGTGCCGTCGTCGCACCGCAGCGGCCGCTGTTGCGACCGCACCTGGGCATTGGAATCAACGATGTGGTCGGCACGCGACTCCTCAGCGCCAATACGGCCGCCCTGCCGGGGGGATTGCCGGGGATCTCGCGTCCGACAACGATTGAATGCACGATTCCGCAGCTTCCACTGGCCCCGGGGCAATACACGATCAAAGTGGCGTTGCAGGACTGCGGCACGAACGTGGAGGTGCTCGAGAACGCGCTGACCTTTTCCGTGCTCGACGCCGACGTACACGGCACGGCGTCGGGATTCCACGCCGGTTTGTGCTACGCGCCTGCGGAATGGCGCGCGTGCGGGGTGAACGGCCACCGCGCCGGGTTGGCACTGTCTGCTCACGGGAAATGATCGGATTACGGAAAGAAATGGCCACTTCCACTCCGCGCCGCCTCCTGAATCGTTGTGCCAGCGCGGTCATCGCGGCGTGCGTCGTCCCCGCGCTGCGGAAATGCGGCTACCACGCGGCACGTCGCGCACAGGTCGACTGGACTCGCGACTGGACGTTTACGTTCCGCGGGATGTCACTGCCGTATTTCTTCCACCGGCACAACTGCGG
This sequence comes from uncultured Planctomycetaceae bacterium, assembly GCA_964633565.1. Lineage (GTDB taxonomy): Bacteria > Planctomycetota > Planctomycetia > Planctomycetales > Planctomycetaceae > CAZWGW01. Next base: position 1,239 of record CAZWGW010000329.1, on the reverse strand, counting down.
CTGGCCGCCGCTGCGGTGCACCGAGCGGGTCGTGGAACTGGCCGTCGCAGATCGCTGGCTCAGTCAGCAGGAGGGCACACAGGTCGTGGAAGTCGGCGCGGTGACGCCGTACTACTGGCCCGGACGGGTGCGGCAGGTGGTCGATCCGACGGACCCGCATCCGGCCGTCACGGAGCGAGAAAGCGTGCTTGACGTGGACCTGGCTGGAAAGACCGTCCTGTCGATTTCGACCATCGAGCATATCGGGCTGGGCGACTATGGGCTGGACGGCGCCCAACCGGAACTGGCCGGCGCCGCCCTCGCGAAGATCTTTGCGGAAGCAATGGTATTCCTCGTTTCGGTCCCCGTCGGGTACAACCCGGCGCTGGACCGGGCGCTGTTCGAAGGCGACTTCCCGGGGGACGTTCAGGCAACGTATCTGCGCCGGGTCGCGGACGTGGCGTGGCGCGAAGAAACGGATCGCGAGGCGGTGCGACTGGCGTACGGCCCGCGCGGATCCAACGGACTGGTGATTCTGTCGCGCGGGTGGCCGATTACATAGAGACCTGAGCAAATGACCGCGATTGCCGACGAAGTCGGTTCACTTGCCGAGTACCTTGACGCACAGGGCATCTCTGCGCCGAAACTTCATCTTGGCTGCGGCGGCCAGCGATGGCGGGACTTCATCAACGTGGACCTCCATCCCCACGATGAGAGCGTGACGGACACGTCTCGATCGGGTTGCGTGGCAGACGTTTTCGCCGACATGCGGCGGCTCGGCCTTGAGGACGAGACGGTGGCGGAGATCTTCACCAGTCATACCCTGGAGCATTTCACGCGCTGGGAAGCGATCGACATGCTGACCGACTGGCACCGGATGCTCCGGACGGGCGGCCGGGTGGTGATCGAAACACCGGATTTCCGGCGGTGTGTGCTGTGGCTGTTCCATCCCCGCCGGAGCAAGCGCCGGCTCGCCCGTCACATGTTTTACGGCAACCAGTGGAACGGCATCGACTACGAGACGCACCGCTACGTCTGGTCGAGCCGGGAGATCCGCGCCGTGCTGGCGCGAATCGGGTTCAGCCGCGTCGTCGTCACGCATCAGACGGAGACGCACTATCCGGGCCGGGACATGCGGATTGACGCGCGGAAATGAGTCCGCCCGCCCGGGCAATTGGCAATCACACTTTTCGGAAAGGAGTGACGGAAATGCGTTCGAGCCATCAGAAGACCGCACTCATCACCGGCATCATGGGCCAG
>CAZWGW010000328.1:0-7549 GCA_964633565.1 uncultured Planctomycetaceae bacterium | reverse complement strand
CGCGCAGTGCATCCGGCTCCTTACGGACGTCGAGCGCCTCGCGCACCTTGGGGGACGTGATGAGCCCGTACGCCATGTCCTGGAACTGCGACAACGACGCACCGGGCGCCGTCGTGTCCAGATGCCGGCGCTCCGCGTCGAACTGATCCAGGAGCGAGCGCCGGCGATCCAGCCGATCGAGCGTCAGGTCCGCGAGCCGGTCCACCGCCGCCAGACGGAAGTGGCTGTCACGCGTGCAGCCGAGATACGGCTCGGGGCCGTCGTACGAAAAGCCCGGCCGCTCCTTGTGAATGATTCGTGTCCCTTCGCCGACGAACTCCGTCCAGACCGGATGGTACGCGCTCCCCAGATACGCCGCGTACGGCCCCGCGCGGAACGGCTGGTCGGAACGCTTGCTGCTGAACGGGAACGGCAGCGCCACGTTCTGCAGGAACTCGCCGTGCGCTGCGCCCCGCTGCTGGCGGTCGGCGTACTCCACGCACGAGCCGAAATACGGATGATGCCGCGGGTCCCGCGGATTCAGTTCCATCCCGACGTCGATGACCGGCACGCCCGTCATGGCGTAGGCGACGCCGTGGATCGGCTGATCGTGCGTCGCGGACCGGACGACCGCCGTGCGGTCCATGATCTTCGCCATCCGGGGCAGGTGCTCGCAGACGTCGAGTCCCGGCAGCGACGAGGCGATCGGCTGCATCGTCCCCCGCACTTCGAGCGGGGCGCCCGGCTTCATGTCGAACGTTTCGAGCTGACTGGGCGAACCGTACAGGAACAGCACGATGCACTGCTTCGCGCGGCCGAAGCTGTCGCGGATGCGCGCGGCGTCCGGCGCGGCCCGGGACTGCGCGGCCAGCAGGTGGCTGAGGCTCAGCCCGCCGAGCGCGGCGCTCCCGACCTGGAGCATGTCGCGCCGGGTGAGGCCGTCGCAGAGTGTTCGGGCTGATCCGAGTACGCGCAGCATCCCCTGTCCCTCAATGCGAAGGATTCATCAACAGGATCTTATCGGTTTCCCGTCCGGTTGGCAAACACAAAAGAGAAACAGGCTCAGCCGTCAGAACCATCACATTCGGCTTGACAGATTCATTCGCGCAGCCGCATGATACATGGAAAGCAGGTTCAGTGGGAGACTTGCGCGTTGTGCGGATTCGACAGGCCACACCGGACCGGCGCGGAACAGACAGACTCGCAAGGCCCCGGGCGGGACGGCAGGCCGGCCGCGCATGGATTAGATTTTCACACTGTCCTTACGGTCCGAAATACGGGCGTCGCAGCACGTCCCTTCGCCGCGCGCCAACGCCGGTCCCATCTCCCCGAGGAGCGCCCCATGCTTCCACGTCCCCGACACCGCGGCTTCACGCTGATTGAGTTGCTCGTCGTCATCGCCATCATCGCGATCCTGATCTCGCTCCTGTTGCCGGCCGTCCAGAAGGCCCGCGAATCGGCGCGCCGCACCGAGTGCAAGAACAATCTCCGCCAGATCGGCATTGCGCTGCACAACTACCACGACTCGCACCTGGTGTTCCCGCCCGGCCAGATCGCCTCCACGTTCCAGTCCGACACGATCGGCAACTACGTCAACCCCCTCGAAGCCAAAGCCCTGGTCGGGAGCTTCGCCCAGAACAACAACATCTTCGAGTACCATGGCACCAGTTGGGCGCTGCACATCCTGCCGTACCTGGATGAGACGGCGATGTATAACATGTGGAACTTTAACTACAACGTGCGAACGAATGGTGAAGTGCCGGTCATCACGCCAGACCTGTTCACCTATTATCCGGCGCGGCAGGAATTGAAGGTGCTGTATTGCCCGTCGCGTCGTGACACGATGGACGCGGCAAAGTACACGACCACGGAGCGCGTGGATACCGGGCTTCCGCTCACCGGCGGCACCGCCAATGTGAACGGCGCGCCCTGGACGTCGGGCGGTTGCGATTACGCCGCCTGCGCTGGTTCGGGCATTGTGTTCAATGATGTCGCACGGCAGACCTACTATCTCACGCCTGCGCAGCTCCTGGCGACGACCAACGCCGCCGGTTTCTCGGCATTCACACAGAACGGCCTGCATATCGGAGCGTTCCATGTGAACAGCAACACTTCGATCGCCGAGATCTCCGACGGGACGACCAATGTCATTCTGGTGGCGGAGCGCCGCATGTTCCTCCCCCAGAACACGACAAACATCGTGAACCCGAATGGCGCGAACGTACTCCGTAGCAGCGACGGCTGGGCATGGGGCGGACCGGCAACGCTGTTCAGTACACGCAATCCACCCCACCAGGGACTGCACTACGATGAGGCCGACAGCAGCCACGGCGACATCGTGCATGTTTGCCTGGGGGATGCCAGCGTTCGGGCGATCACATACAACATGGACCGGCGAACGTGGCGAAATCTGGGGAACATTTCCCAAGGTTCGCCGGTGGATTTTTAGTCGCCGCCAGCACTCGGTTTGACGATTCAAAGGGGCGTGCGATCCCAGATTGGCGCGCCCCTCTTTTTTTGGACGCGGCCATGTGTCGCGGGCGGGTCCCGACATCACCCCTGCCGACGCGCTACAACCGCGTGCAATTTGCGGAAGAGCGGACCATAATACCCGGGTGCTGTGCAAACCACGCCGCGCCACACGAGCCGAGCCGCGACGTCCTGGAGTTGTCTGTCATGACCATCCGTTACACGTGTGGTTCCTGCGGTTCCGTCCTCAAGATCAAGGACGAGCTGGCCGGGACGCCGGGCAAATGCCCGAAGTGCAAGAACGAATTTACCGTCCCATCGGTGGCCGCGGAATCCGAAGCGAGTCCGGCAACAGCGTCAGCGGCGCTGGAGGAAGGAGTTGACCGTGTGCCGGCCGATGAAGAGTTCGATCCGGTGGCGTTTCTGATGGCGGAAGGAGGGGGGCGCCCCCAGGCGGCGCCCACTGCCGTGCCGCCGCCCCCCACGCTTGGCGCGAAGCTTCCGGGCACGAGCGACCCGCCCGCGCGGCGGCCGATCCGTGGGGATGACAACGGTTCCTCTGCGCCGCGCCGCGCCAGCGGGGGACCTGCCACGGCGGCGGAAACGGCCGACGCCATGCTCCGCACGAATGCCTCGTCGAATGCCAAGGAACTGCTGACCCGCACGATGGAGGAGAGTCGTGTGCGGGCGGCGCAAATGCCCGATGAGGACCGGGGCAAGCCCGGCATCGATTTCCAGCAACTGTGGCAGGAATTGGGATACAAGATCGTGCCGATGGCCGGCGGCGTCGTGCTGCTGATCGTCGGCGCGCTGTGGTTCGGATGGTATATGGCGGGGGGAGGTCGCGATCTGCCCGATCTGGCACGCGTGTCGGGGACTGTCACCAAGGCGGGCGCACCGCTGGCAGGTGCTGAAGTGTGGTTCACTCCGATGGACGTCAAATCCAAGGGGAGCCACGGCTACACCAATGCGGAAGGGGAATATACGCAGTACTTCGATGAGGATGCGGAGGGGGCGGTGCTGGGCAAGAACCGGGTCGAGGTCATCCTGCTGGACGACCACGGCCGGAACATCATCGAGGGTGAGTTCAGCATGGCAAAGCCAGGGCAGTTCGAGGTGAAGCCTGGCAGCAGTGAATTTGACATCAAGATTCCCTGAAGACGCCCGGCACCCGTTGGAACCCGGGCAATACTTTGTCCGATCATCCAGTGACGCGCTGCGAGCCAGACTCTGGCGGAGTCAAATCGGCCAGAATCTCGTCGAGCGCTGCATCAGTCCGCGCGGCGCCATCGTCAGTCCACCAGTCAACAAAGACCGTCTTTCCTGCGTCGAGGCTGCGGCGTTCCCGCTCAGCGAGCAACCGCGCTTCCGACTGAGCTTCCGAGTCTGCCGAAGAGTCCGCCACGGCGTCAAGAATCTCCGCGGCGGATGCGTGATCGTTGATCTTTCCCAACTGCTCCTGGAGGTGCTTCAGGAGTTGGGACAGCAGGAGTGTCGCGGCTGTTGCCCTGGCGTCGCAGAGTAGTTCCAGCGTGTAGCGCAATCTTTTGGCCTGCAAACGGAACTGGTGCAGCGCCGATGTCACGGAGAGATCGGCCGCGGCCGCCGCCTGGAAGCTTTCGATGCAGGGACGCATCAAGGCCCCCGCAGACTCGAGAGACAAGGCGACTCGACCCGGGTCGCTTGGACCCGGATCAGCACGGAGTCGGTCGAAGCGATTCCGCAGTCGTTTCCGACGGCGCTTGCGGAGTGCTCGGTGCAACTCGTGCATGGCATCGTCCCGGCGGAGCCTCAATTCCGCGGTCAGCGCAGACACTTCGTCTCCCGACGGTTGGAGGCGATCAAGCAGAACATCAAGATCGCGGACCTGTCGGGCCGCCTGCCGCAAGCGCCGGACCTGCTTGCGAGCCCTCTTTGCCTGGCGCGGTGAGTACAGCGGTTCGAACAAGCGCAAAACGGCGTCGACCCGGCGGGAGGCGACGCGCAGTTGGTGCACAAATTCGGGGTCTCCATTCCCCCGGGCGCAGCGCCTCATGTCCCGTTGGAGTCGACGCAGCCGCCGGCGCAGCAGACGACTTGCCGCTGCATGGACCTGCAATTCGGCGCGAGTCGAGGTGGGTTGTTCCATACGCAGGAGCGGTCCTCACTGCGCGCCGGACAAGGTCAGGCTTACCCGGCTGCTGAGTTCCGGCCTCCTGCCGCGCCGCTCGAACACGATCCTTCGTCAGGAGAGACGGAAACGGTCCAGCCGTTCACTCTCCACGACGATGCGAGCGCCGTTGTCGGAATTGATCAGGGCTGTCAGCCCGCGACCCACATCGGACGAACGCTCCAAAGGTGCGCGGGAAACCGCATACTTCAGGAAAACTTCGGGCTCGACGAGGCTGTCAGTTCGGGTGTGTGGGATTTGATCGAGACAATCAGCACATTGAGTCATACCGAATGGGTCCGTCGCTGGTGGCCGTCAGCCGTCATCGTTCCACGAGCCGGCTGCGTCTCCTCCCGCGGGCGGCTCCCACCGCCCGACAGCGATCTGCCGACAGTTCCCGGGTTGAGGGAGGCCCGACCGATGGATCCCCTTCCCGACCGTCGCACGCGACTGACAAGGAGCGTATCGGAGTCACACCCGGACTCGCAACTGATGCCGATCACGATTTAACAATTATCTGAACCCTCGATCGCAATTGGACTTGCAAGCATGCTTGCGGATTCAATCAACCGAGTCGCGGCCACTTCTCCGAACTTCCGTGCTCTGCTAGCATCGGGACCAGACGACGCCCTGCGCTCGCCGCCTGTCGGGTGCCGCAATCGGCTTCAACAGAGACTCCACCATGCCCGCGCAGAACCCATTCGGGGCCGCTTCAAGGCTGATGACGTCCGCCGGGGACGTCGGCATCTTTCGACTGACAAGACTTGTCGACGATGGCGTCGGCGAAGTAGCAACCCTGCCCTATTCGCTACGTGTGCTGCTCGAGGCGTGTCTGCGCAATGTCGACGAGTTCGTCGTTTCGAGCCAGGACGTGGTGAGCGTGGCCGAGTGGGACGCTGCCGCGCCGCAGCCGATCGAAATCCCTTTCAAACCCGGGCGCGTCGTCCTGCAGGACTTCACAGGCGTGCCGGCCGTGGTGGACCTCGCTGCGCTGCGTGCGGCAATGGTGCGGATGGGAGGGGACCCGAAGAAGATCAACCCACTGGTGCCGTGCGACCTCGTGATTGACCACAGCGTGCAGGTGGACCAGTTCGCCACGCCACTGGCGCTGCAGTTCAACGTCGACCGGGAGTTTGAGCGGAACCAGGAACGTTACCAGTTCCTGAAGTGGGGCCAGCGGGCGTTTCAGAACTTCCGGGTCATTCCGCCGGCAACGGGCATCGTGCACCAGGTAAACCTCGAGTACCTGGCAACACTGGTGCTGACCAGCGACGGCGTCACATACCCGGATTCGCTCGTGGGGACCGATTCCCATACGACGATGATCAACGGCCTCGGCGTCGTCGGCTGGGGCGTCGGCGGAATCGAGGCCGAGGCGGTGATGCTCGGGCAGCCGATCTACATGCTGCTGCCGGAGGTGGTCGGCTTCCAGTTGACGGGCGAGCTGCCGGAAGGGGCTACGGCGACGGACCTCGTGCTGACGGTGACGCAGATGCTCCGCAAGCACGGTGTGGTCGGCAAGTTCGTCGAGTTTTACGGATCGGGGCTGGACCGGATGTCGCTGCCGGACCGGGCGACGATCGCCAACATGGCGCCGGAATACGGGGCGACAATCGGATTCTTCCCCGTCGATGACGAATCGTTGCGCTACCTGCGGCGTACCGGACGGCCAAAGGAACTCATTGACCTCGTCGAGCGGTATTACAAGGAACAGCAACTGTTCCGCACGGCGGATTCGCCGGAGCCGCGATTCTCGTCGCGACTGAAGCTGGACCTCTCGACGATTGAACCGTCGATGGCCGGACCGAAGCGGCCGCAGGACCGCGTGCTGCTGTCGGCGATGAAGAGCCAGTGGGAACAGGACCTGGCGACGACGTTCGGCAAGATTTCGCCGGCGGCGGACTCGACTCCCAACCCCATGGTGGACGAAGGGGGAGGCGTCGTGGGCGCCGATGCAAAGAGGGTTGATCCGGGGCTGGCCGGCGTTGATGTGAAGGTGAACGGCGACCGGTTCAAGCTCAAGCATGGCTCGGTCGTGATTGCTGCCATTACGAGCTGCACCAACACGAGCAATCCGTCGGTGATGCTTGGCGCGGGGCTGCTGGCGCGCAATGCCGTGAAGAAAGGGCTGACCCGACACCCGTGGGTGAAGACGAGCCTCGCGCCCGGCAGCCGCGTCGTGACGGACTACCTGAAGAAAGCCGGACTGGATACGTACCTCGATGAGCTTGGATTCAATCTCGTGGGTTACGGCTGCACGACGTGCATTGGTAACAGCGGTCCGCTTCCCGATCCGATCGCACAGGCGATCACCGATAGCGATCTCGTCGCCTGCTCCGTGCTGTCGGGCAATCGCAACTTTGAAGGCCGCGTGAACCCGCACGTCCGCGCGAATTACCTTGCCAGCCCGCCGCTCGTCGTTGCGTACGCGCTGGCCGGGACAACGGACATTGATCTCACGCATGAACCACTGGGGCGAGGCAGCGACGGCAAGGAGGTGTATCTCAAGGATATCTGGCCGACGCAGAAGGAGATTGGTGACACGTTGGCGGCCTCGATGTCTCCGGAGATGTTTCAACGGGAGTATTCCCACGCCGCCGACGGACCGCCCGAGTGGCAGCAGGTCGATGCGCCGTCTGGCGACCTGTACGCCTGGGATGGAGCGAGCACGTACATTCAGGAGCCGCCGTTCTTCGACGACATGCCGGCCGAGCCGGCGGCGATCGAATCGATCCGCGGTGCGCGCTGCCTCGTTTCGGTCGGCGATTCATGCACGACCGACCACATCAGTCCGGCCGGATCGATCAAGGAAGACTCTCCCGCCGGGCTCTATCTCCAGGAGAACGGCGTCACACCGGCCGACTTCAACAGCTACGGCTCACGGCGCGGCAATGACCGCGTGATGACGCGCGGGTCGTTTGCCAACATCCGGCTGCGCAATCTGCTCGCGCC
>CAZWGW010000327.1:2413-7554 GCA_964633565.1 uncultured Planctomycetaceae bacterium | reverse complement strand
GCTGTAACGGCGCTCACAATCTGCTGAAGCTGCACCGGCCCCGGCGTCCGTGTCGAGACGCCGGGGCCGGTTTTCACTTTCGTCCCTCGTTGCCGGGCCGACGTCCGGGAAGAGCCACGTGCTGCCTTCAGATCGGATTCGCGTTGTGATCCGCCGGCGCCGCACTGGATCGGGGAAATGCGAAGCGGGCATTTGAGTTCCAGTCACGCAGGATCAACTCCGCTTTCTGCGCCGCATTCGTGTTCGGGTGCTCGAGAGTGATCTGTTCCAGCAGTTGCCGCGCTTCCTCCAGCCGTCGGGCGCCGTGCAATTCGTGCAGTTCCTGCTGCGCCTCGGTGAGCGCCGACTTGAGTTGCTCCCCGTCGAGCATGTCGGCTTTCCGTTTCAGCAATTCGAGAAGTTGCGCGCGCAAAGAATCGGCATCAGCGACGTCGGGGGTCGGCGCTTCTTCGGCGACCGGCGGCGCACCGAACGGATCGAACGTGGAATTGGAATCGGACGTGGCGGGCGCGGATTTCGGCGCTGACGGCGGCTGTTGTGCCAGACCAACGGTGACCGCGGCGCACAGCGCCAGTCCCAGCGCGACGAACGGCAGACGCTTCATTGGAACACTCCTGTGTTTGCGGGAAGTGAAATGGTCATCAGTCCGGATCGACCGCCATGATGCGCAAGTCGTCGATACGCACGTCGCCGAGGCCGCGGAGTTCCAGGGTGACGCGCAGTTCGCCGCTCTGCTGCACCTCGCGGATCAATTGAAAGTTCTCCCACTGCCTGTCGGGGGTCAGGTCCTTCCAGCGCAATGCGCCCACGGTGCCGGCGAGGCTCTCATAGATCATCAGCCCGTCCACGCTGGCCGTCACCGGGGTCGCCAACTGGATCTTGCCCGTGATGAGCAACATCTGTCCGGCATAGACCGGCACCGGGGGGCTGATCCAGCGGACGGCGGCCTCCCGCAGCTCGGCCGGCGGCCGGGACGGATCGGCCGGCTCGGCGACGAGTTGCAGGCAGTACCGGCCTTCGGCGGCGACCCCCAGCAATTGCGAATAGGGGCGGATCGCCTGATCGCTGCTTTTCCAGTGCTCCCAGCCCGAAGCGAGGATCGTGTCCGAGTCTTCGAACCGTCCGGACTTGAGCAGGTTGTCGCCCGGTTCCCGGCGGCCGCCCAGCGCCGAGATCATGCGCCAGTGGTCGGGCAGCGTTTGAAAACAGATCGTATGCGGGCTGGAGACGCCGGAACTCAATCGCGCAGCGGCGTTCTCCCAGTGCTGTCGCTGCACCGTCCGCATCAGCGCCATCGCCTGCCGGCTGCGGCGGCGCGCCTCATCGGGATTTCCGCGGGAGAGCGCCGTTTCAGCCGCTTCGACATTCCGCCGCGCGTCGGCGAGGAGTTTGGTCCCGTTTCGAACGGTGGGTGCGTCGGCTTCCAGATCGGCATGCACCGCAGAGACCCGCGCGAGTTTGGCCGCGGCCAGATCGATCCATCCCCGCGCGGCCCCGTCGCGCAGCGCCTCCACCTGCCGCGCGACGGAGGCGACGGATTCCTGGTCGGGGGTCAGCAGGATTGCGGCAAACTGGTCGAAATCCGCCACGCGAATCTCGAGACCGCCGGTAATGCGCCGCACCTGCGGCTGCGGCAGCGGGCTGATGCTCGTAGTCGTGACCTCCCAGGCGCGCACGTTGTCCCCCTGGGGTGAGATCTGAAACGAAATCTCCCGCGCGGTCATGGACCCGGGCTGAAACTGGGCGTCGTCCTCGTACCAGACCGGCAGCAGCAGCAGACTCTGCTTGCCCTTGATGACCGCGACCTGAATCTCGCTCCTGGTCGACGAGACGGCAGACGTCGAGTCGCGAGGCGCCCGGCGACGCGGCTGTCCGGCGCGCCCGCCCGGCCTCGGCGCCGTTGCCGGGAGAACCGGACCGGACAGTGTGGCCGGCACGGTTTCCACGGTTTTCCCCGCCGCCAGCCACGGCTCCAGCAGACGGATATGTTCGTTGCAGAGTGTGATCGCCAGGCGGCACTCATCGGCCGCAGGGGCGTCGTTCTGCAGTGGTGCGTATTTCCAGTAGCTGATCCCCTTGTAGCCCGCCGACAGCGCCGCGTAGGCCTGCATCCAGATCTGTTCCGGCTCGACCACTGGACGGAGATTCCCTTCCGTCCGCAATTCCAGATTTGCCGTGGCGGGTTCCGTCTGAAGATGCGTCAGGCACGGCTTGCCCGGGAGCGCGAGTTGCCGCTTGGCGCGCAGGCCGTCGAAGTACTCCAGGGGCGAGGTCGACGTGTGCAGGATGTGGCGGCTCGACGACAGGACGTCGACGTGCCGATGAAAGGCCCCTTCGGCGCCGGTCACGTCCACGAGCAGGGGACGCTCCAGACGCTGATCCGCCTCGCGCACCAGGTCGGCCCAGTTGACCAGCTCGGGCAGACCTTCCGGCCTGAGTCGCGTCCCGAGGTTCCAGAACAGGATCTGGCGGGTCCGGCTGGTGACCGGCAACAGTCCGAACGAGCCCCCGTCTTCCGCACCGATGTCCCGTTCCACCGGTTGCGGAGGCGCCGCCATGGCGAACAATCCGGCATCGGTGAGCGCGCTGAGCAGCGCCTCGTCGTCGTAACGTTCGATCCAGATGACGTTGAAGCCGCATTCCGCCAGCAGATCGACCTGTTCTCCCTGGTACGCCGTCATGAGCGGAAACAGCGGTCGTCCATCCAGCAGCATCTGATCGTCGCGAATGACGAGCCGAGGCCGTCCGTCGGCGCCGTCGGCATCGGATGGTCGGCCCACACTGGCGCCCGGCGGTGGTTCGACCAGCGGACCGACGCTCAGATCGTCCATGTACAACTCCGTGTCGCCGGGTTGCAGTTCCAGGTAGAGGATGACGGCGTCGACAAAACTCTCCCGCGCGTCGACGTCGGGCCGTCCGGTCAGGCGCATGAACTGGTTCCGGAGGCGGACGAGCTGATCTTCGACCGCGCGGTCCGTCGTCCGGCAGTTGAGCATCTGCCAGCGATGCGGCTCCGAATACGTCTCGCCCAGCAGGTCCACGGTCAAAGGCTGCTGTGTGCGCGGGTCAATCTGGTGCGGGAACCGCATGCGGACCCCCAGTCGCAAACCCGCGCGGTTCGATTGCACCCACAGCGAGGCGTTCAATTCCTCGAATACGAGACCGGGCGGGACCGCGTGGACCAGTTTGCGTGGCGTTTCCACCTGGGACGTCGAGAAGCGGAATTCTTCCGCAGCACCGCCGTCGTGCGTCACCTGCCCGTTGCGGCGATGGACCAGGGGCATCGTTGACGGGCGCGCCGCGTCCAGACGCCAGCTTGTGGCGGCGCCGTCAAACCCCTCGCGGAATGCGCGTGTCTGTCCGAGCGCAGCAGGTCCATTGACCACTGCCGACAGCGCCAGCAGTTGGAGGATCGGCGTGAACAGGACAATCCGTTTTGCCGAAGACCGCGCCAAAGGTCCCTCCCTGGACCGGATTCGACGACCAGCGGACTTTGGTGGCCCCCCCTCTGCGACGACCTCACTTCTCGGCTGCGGGGGATGGCCGCGATGTTTCAGAGTCGGAACGACCGCCAGGGACCTGAACAATCGCTGTAACCCACGGATTGTATTGGAGATCGCACGTTGATCCAAGATGAAGCGCGCGGGCTGCGATGCGCGGCGGTGCCTCGGACGGCACACGCTGGGATGCCGCAATGTCAGCAACGGACGCACTTTGTGGCTGCGCGTTGAATTTTGTCATCACCCGGCACAGAATCTGGATTGTTGAAATCAGGCGCAACCCTCACGTCTGGTCCTCGAATGAACCAACCAACTCGCTCACCGGAATCGTCCGTCAACGAACTCCCGCGAGAGCTCCTCGACCTTGGACAACGCATTGCCCGGCTGCCGGAGCCGCAGTACCGGGAACTGGAGCAGGCTTACGTGCGGGTTGTGGACTGCGTGCGGCGACGGCGTCGGATCCTTGAACTCGTCCAGGAAGCGCTGTCGCAATTGCGGTTGGACATCAAGTACCTCATGTTCGATCTGGAGGTCACGCGCAAGGAGCGCGACGAACTCAAGGCGCAACTTGACGAAATGAACCACGACGGATACGAGCCCTACTGAGGCCATGACGGAGCGCGTGTTCCCGGAGGTCGTGCTCGCCACGAGGAATGCCAGGAAGTGCGCCGAGTTGCGGACGCTCCTGGCGCCGCAGGCCATCGCCGTCCGCTCCCTGGCGGACTATGGCGACGTACCGGAAGTGATCGAGGACGGTGCGACGTTTTCGGACAATGCCGCCAAGAAGGCGTCGCAGGTCGCCCGGGCGCTGGGCCGGTGGACCATCGGCGAAGACAGCGGCCTGGAAGTCGATGCGCTGGATGGCGCGCCCGGCGTGTACTCGGCCCGATACAGCGGCGACGGAGCCACGGATGCGTCGAACAACGCGTTGCTGGCGGAGCGACTGGCGAAGACACCCGACGAATTGCGCGGAGCGCGATACGTCTGCCATGTCGCGGTGGCCGACCCGCAGGGCAACGTGCGTCTCCATGTCGAGGCCACATGCCGCGGCCGCATCACCCGCGAGCCGCGCGGCGCCCACGGGTTCGGCTACGATCCCTACTTCCTGATTCCCGAACTGCACCGGACGTTCGGCGAATTGAGCCCGCTGGTCAAGCAGCAACTCAGCCATCGGGGACGGGCCCTGCGCAGGCTGATTCCCCTGCTGCTTGCTCTGCTTCAGGCAAACGCAAGGGGCGATTGACCGGCCTCGGGGACGAGACCTGGTGCGCAGCCACAGGCTGCGGTCGTGTCGCGCGTCGGCTGCCGTCGCGGCCCGATTCCAGGCGGAAATTGACGTGCTCCGCCCGCCGGGGATAGCATACTTGCGGTGTTCGGTTGATAAGCCAGTCCGCACCGTACACGGGACGCAGCGTCGATGAGAGACCACACCCGCTCCGGCATCGGTTCGCAGCATCCCCTGCATGTCGCCTGGACAGCAGCCCTCGCCGCCGGCTGGCTGAGCAGCGGCTGTGACCGGCTTAAGCCCCCCGATGAGATTGTGGACGATCCTGTCGTCCAGCAGCCCGCGCCTGCTCCGGAGACCGTCCTGCCGGAGACCGCTCCTGTCACTCCGGAGCAGACGGTTGCCGAATTCGAGCA
>CAZWGW010000327.1:0-2403 GCA_964633565.1 uncultured Planctomycetaceae bacterium | reverse complement strand
CTGCCGCAGGCACTGCGCAGCGACGATCGACTGCTGGCCCTGGCAGCGACGCCCGGCGCCGCCGAACTCCTGACGGAACTGGACCTTCGTGAAAGCACCGTCACCGACATCGGCGCGGAAACGCTGCCGAAGTTTGTTGCCGTCACGCGACTCAACCTGTCGCATGCGCGCATCAGCGGCGGCGCGCTGCGGTTTGTGGCACAGATGCCGGCGCTGACAACGCTCAGGATCGACGCCGTCCCGCTGGGCAGCGAACCGCTGGCCGACCTGTCCCGACTGACGGGCCTCCGGGAACTGAGCCTGATCCGGACGGCGATCGAAGATCAGGGCTTCGAACACCTCGCACCGCTGACAGGGCTGCAGGCGCTCGACGTCTCCTCGAATGACCGACTCCTCGGCACGACGTTCTCGGAACTCGTCAAGCAGGACCGCTTCGCGCAGTTGACCAGTCTGGCGGCCGACGGGACGCAGTTCGGCGTCGCCGGCCTGAAGGAAATCGGACGATTGAAGCAACTGCAGTCGCTCCGGCTCACAGACGCGGGTGTCAGCGACGATGCGCTGCAGGGCCTGAAGAACTGCACGGAGTTGCGCGTGCTGTTCCTCGGAGGTAATGCGCTGACCGGCCCGGGCCTGAAGCATCTGGCGCGGCTGAAGCAGCTCGAGGAACTGCGCCTCGGCGGCTGTCCCGCCCTGACGGATGTCGCCCTGAACCATCTCCGCGAGCACAAACAGCTCGTGCGGCTCGACCTGGAGGGGACGACATGCTCTCCCGCCGCCGTGCAACTGCTCAAAGACCGGTTCCTGCCCGATACGATCATCACGTTCGGCGGGAAGGAACTGTGACCAGGCCGGCGCAGGAACAGACGCCACGACGCCGGGCGAGTGCCCACAGGTGTAGCGTGTTGACACCCGGCCGTGACAACTCGCGGAAGTCCTGCCGGTCGCGGCGGGAACTGCTCCGCATCGGCGGCCTGAGCCTCCTCGGTCTCACGACGTCGTCGCTGCAGCAGTGGCGCGGTGCGGCCGCCGCGGATCGAATGCACCGGGCGAACTCGTGCGTCTTTATCTTCCTGTTCGGCGGTCCCAGCCATATCGACCTGTGGGACATGAAGCCGCTGGCCCCGCTGGAAATCCGCGGCGAGTTCCAGCCGGTCTCCACCAGCGTGCCCGGCGTTCCGATCTGCGAGCACCTGCCCCTGCTGGCGCAGCAGATGGACAGATTCTGCCTGCTGCGGTCGATGACGCACCGGATGAACGTGCATGGACCGGCGTGCAGCGAAGTCTACTCCGGCCGCGAGTACTTCGGTCCCCCCGTCACCGACCAGGCGCGCCCGGAGGACTGGCCGTCGCTGGCGGCGATGGTCATGCGCTACAAGCGCTCGGAGAGCGGCCTTCCGCCGTCGGTTGTGCTCCCCTGGTACACCCAGTTCGTGGGGCAGGATCGCCGGATCGCGGGCCAGACCGGCGGCCGGATGGGAGAGAAGTGGAACCCGTTCCTCGTACAGGGAAACCCCGGCGCGGCGGACTTCGACGTGCAGGGAATCAGGCTGCCGGGGGACATGGACCTCCCGCGATTTGAACGCCGCGTACAACTCCTGCAACGGATCGAGGAGGTGGCGCCCTTCCGTACACCTCCGCCGCTGGCCGCCGTCCTCGAATCGAACGAGGAAACCGCCCACCGGCTGATCGAGAAAGCCCAGGCGACGAACGCGTTCTCACTCGAGAGCGAACCGGACCCGCTCCGCGACCGCTACGGCCGGACCAGCTTCGGCCAGAGCCTGCTCCTGGCGCGGCGGCTCGTCGAGGCCGGCATCCCGCTGATCACCGTCAACTGGGACGACGACACGAAGTTTGACAAGGTGTCTCCTCACTGGGATACGCACCACGACAACTTCAAGAAGCTGAGAAACGACCTCTGCCCGCCGTTTGACCGTGCCCTGTCCGGGTTCCTCGCGGACCTGCACGACCGCGGCCTGCTGGAATCGACGCTGGTCGTCGCGCTGGGGGAATTCGGCCGTACGCCGAAGATCGGCGTCATTACGCAGAACGGCATGACGCAGAAGACCGGCCGCGACCACTGGCCGCACGCGTTTACCGCGCTGGTTGCCGGAGGCGGCGTGCGCGGCGGACAGGCCTATGGCGCGACAAACGTCACGGGCGGCTACGTCGCCGAAAAGCCGGTCAGCCCCGCCGACCTCAGTGCCACGATCCTGCGGCACCTGGGGGTCGATCCGAAGCTGACGTACCACGATGAGTTCCAGCGCGTCGACCGCGTGCTGTCCGAGGGGACGCCCGTAACGGACCTCGGGTAACTGCGCCGGGGTCGGGTGGTACGGATTTAAGTTTTGGGGGGCGCCGCCGCGGCGGGCACACCGTAACCCTCACCCCAAAAAGGAAAAAGGT
>CAZWGW010000326.1:0-7570 GCA_964633565.1 uncultured Planctomycetaceae bacterium | reverse complement strand
GCCGGACGCCGGCGTGCGGCGTGTTGATCCCGAACTGCTGAGCCGAGACGTACCGGTCGCCATTCCGGAGGAGGGGGCGGACTTCGTCGTCGAAGAGACCCGCCCGAAGATGAAGAAGCAGGACGCGCCGAAGAAGAATCGCAAGCCGGCCAAGGACGAGGAGATCATCATCCTCAGCGAGGATGACATCATCGAGTGAGGGGAGACCGGAATGACGAATAGCGAATGTCGAAGGAATGACGAATCTCGAAGCGCGAAACGGCGCTCCTGGGTCATTCGTTGATTCGGAATTCGTCATTCGGAGTTCTTTGAACATTCGGGATTCGACATTCGGCATTTCGGAAGGACGTTCAACTCATGGATGTTGCCGGCGGCGTTGCGAGCGTGCAGGAGTTTCTGGCCCGGAATTCGGACCGGGCGGTAGAGCAGCTCAAGGAGTTTCTCCGAATTCCGAGTATCAGCGCTCAGCCGGACCATAAGGCCGACATGCAGCGCGCCGCAGCGTGGGTGCGGGACCAGTTCCAGTCGGCGGGGCTGACGACGGAGCTCTTGCCTCCCGCCGGTCACCCGATCGCCTATGCGGAATGGCCGGGCGCGTCGGGCGCGCCGACGATTCTCTTCTACGGCCACTACGACGTGCAGCCCCCCGATCCGCTCGACCAGTGGATCACGCCGCCGTTCGAGCCGGCGATCCGCGAGGGGCGGATCTACGCCCGGGGCGCCACGGACGACAAGGGGCAGGTGTTCACGCACGTGTTGTCGGCGGCCGCCTGGCTGAAGACGGTCGGCCGGCTGCCGGTCAACGTCAAGTTCGTGATCGAGGGGGAGGAGGAGGTCGGCAGCAACAACCTCGACAAGTTCCTGGAAGAGCAGCGGGACCGCTGCCGCTGCGACGTGGCGGTGATCAGCGATACGGCACAGTTCGCGCCGGGGGTGCCGGCGATTACGTATGGGTTGCGCGGCATCGTGGCGTGCGAGGTATTTGTCTCCGGCCCCGCCCAGGACCTGCACAGCGGCGTGTTCGGGGGATCGGTGGCCAATCCGGCGAATGGCCTGGCGCGGATGATCGCGGCGCTGCACGATGCGCAGGGGCGGGTGCAGATCCCCGGGTTTTACGACGACGTGGTGCCGCTGACGGACGAGGAGCGACGGAGCTACGCGAAATTGCCGTTTGACGAGGCGTCGTACCTGAAGGGTCTCGGCGTCGGCGCGGTCCACGGCGAGGCCGGCTTCACGACGCTGGAACGGCGCTGGGCGCGGCCGACGTGCGACGTGAACGGCATGATCAGCGGCTACACCGGCGTCGGACCGAAGACGATCGTGCCGGCACGGGCCTCGGTCAAGTTGACGTGTCGGCTCGTCCCGAACCAGGACGCGCACAAGGTGTTGGACAGCCTCCGTGTGTTCCTCGACAAGCAACTGCTGCCGGGACTGCGGATGGAGTTCAAGGAGTACCACGGCGCGCCGGGAGTGTTGTGCGACCTCAACAGCCCCTGGATGCAGGCCGCGCGGCGGGCGATCGCGGCGGGGTTCGGCAAGGAGCCGGTGATGATCCGCGAGGGGGGCTCGATCCCGGTCGTCGGCTCCTTCAAGCAGATCCTGGGGGTCGATACACTGCTGCTCGGCTGGGGCCAGAACACCGACAATCTGCACAGTCCCAACGAGAGTTTCACGGTGGAGGATTTTCACCGGGGGACGCGGGCGAGTGCGCAGTTGTGGGCGGAGCTGGCAGCGCAGTGAACTTGCGGAAGACGTCGCGTCAACATGCGCATCAAGCAAGTCTCGATTGAGAATTTCAAGCGATTCGAATCGCTCACGGTCGACTTGCGCGGCCTGGATTGTCTCGTGGGCGCCAACAACTCGGGTAAAACAACGCTCCTTCAGGCATTGGCACTGTTCGACTTCTGCGTGCACCATTGCCTCGAACGGCGGAATGGAGAATTGAAGCTCAAGAATCGCACGATCTCGCCCGAGGATTTCTATGTCCTGCCGGTGACGAACCCGATGGACATCTGGCACGACCGGCAGGCCATGAAAGGCGGCCGACAGCGACGCATTCGAATTGGCGTTGAGTTTGAGACGGGGGACCACGTCGACGCTACGGTAAAGCTCGACTTCAATCGATTCGGCATTTCGGTCGAGGCCGGCGACGAGACGGCTGTGCTCCCGCGACTTGTTGACGTGCGAATCGCATACTTGCCGGTCTTCTCGATGTTCCTGCCGCGAGAGGAACGCCGGTTGCAGGCAGCAATTGAAGACGAACTGGTTCGTGGACGCGTGCATGGCGTGATCCGAAACCTGATTCTGGAACTCAAGAATCAGCAGCGCGATGCGGAGTTAATTGCTATTCTGCAGCGCAGTTTTCCTGCACTGCAGGATTTGAGCATTCAATTTGACGATGTCACGGATCGTTACATTACGGTGGCGTACCAGGAACAGGGTCGACCCAAGGAATTCGACATCTTTGCGGCCGGCAGCGGGTTCCAGCAATTTCTGTATCTGTTCGGGTTTATCCTGCTGCGGAAACCGACCCTGGTGATGCTGGACGAACCGGACGTCCATTTGCATGGTTCACTGCAGGCGGTTCTCCTGGACGAATTACGCCGGCTTGTAAACGACGGCAGGCAAGTGCTGTTCGCCACACACTCCCGGGAACTGATTACGCGTGTCAGCCCGGAGAACATCCTTTCATTGGACGATGACGGTGCAAGAAGGCTGCATGTCGCATTCGACGTCTATGACGCCCTTGACAGACTGGGCTCGATCGATCCGACGCAATTGGCGACGATCCAGGCCTATCGGCGCATTGTCGTCCTTGAAGACGAGAGCGATCGCTCGCTTCTGGCGGCTTTCTGTTCAAAGTCGCTGGGAGCCGATAAATGGCAGCAGATCGAACGCCGTATGGGGTTCTGCTACTCGAAGGGCAATCCGTGGAAGCAATTGGACCTGAACCGACTTCGCGGAATGCTGCAGCAAATGATTACTGTCGGCGGCCAGGCATTGCAGCTCTTTGTGATTGCCGATCGCGATTATCATCCCGACGTCGAGCAACTTGAGTCAGAACTGCTCGGACCGAACCTGGCAGTGCATATCTGGCGGCGTACCGAGATCGAGAATTACCTCCTCAACGCAAGCGCCATGAGACGGCTCCTGCGGCAGCGCGGTGAAGAGATGGTCCTCGATGAGCAGTCCCTCCAGGCCGAATTTGATCGACTGGTCGACGCCTCGCGCCCAAACGCGGACGATGGACTGGTGCAAGCCTATGACGAGTTGAGGAAACGGCACAAGGAGCGCTGGGATGCCGCGACGATGAACCGCATGGCTCGTGAATACCTCGATGCCAATTGGCAGCAGGATCGAATGGCCCTTGCCGACGCCAAGGATATCGTCCTTCCCGGCATCAAGCGCTGGCTGCAGGATCACGACATGAGCGCTTTCTCAGATCATAAGCTTGCTGAGACTTTTCAACCCGGCGATCTGCCGGATGAGGTTCACGGAGTCGCTCGTCGGCTCGCCGAATTCGCCGGAATCAGCGTCTGACGACAAGCGTTCGAACGAACGAGGATCATGCTCGATCTGCAATACATCTGCGACAACCGCACGGCGGTTGAGTCCAACTGCCGCCACCGCGGCGTCGACGCCGATATCGCGAAGATCGTCGAACTCGACGGCCGCCGCCGGTCGCTGATCGTGACCGGGGATTCGCTGCGGCACGAACAGAATTCGGTCTCTGCCAGCATCCCCAAGGCCTCAAAGGACGACCGGCCGGCGCTGATCGCCCGCGGCAAGGAACTCAAGGAACAGATCGCGGCCAACGAAACGGCGCTGAAGGACCTGGAGCCACTGCTCCGCGCCGAACTGGTCCGCGTCCCGAACATGACGCACCCGGAGGCGCCGATCGGCGGCGAGGAGGCGGTGCGCGTCGTGCGGACGTTCGGGGAGCCGCGGAAGTTCGATTTCCCGCCGCTCGATCACGTCGACCTGGCTGCCAGACTGGATCTGCTCAGTCTGGACGCCGGCGCGAAAGTGGCCGGGCACGGGTTCTATTTTCTCAAAAACGAGGCCGTACTGCTGGAACTGGCGCTCGTGCAGTACGCAGTCGAGACGCTCCGGGTGCACGGCTTCACGCTGTTCACGACCCCGGACCTGGCGCGGGACGACGTGCTGGAGGGGATCGGCTTTCTGCCGCGAGGCCCCGAGACGCAGATCTACTCGATCGAGAACAGCGACCTGTCGCTCGTCGCCACGGCGGAGATCACGCTGGGGGGGATGCTCAAGGACGAAGTGCTGAACGCGGCCGACCTGCCCCTGAAGTGCGCGGGGATCTCCCACTGTTTCCGGACCGAGGCCGGCGGGCACGGCAAGGCGACGCGCGGCATCTATCGCGTGCACCAGTTCACCAAGGTCGAGATGTTCGGCTTCACTGGTCCCGATGCGGCCCTGTCGGAAACAGTCCACAACGAGATTGTGAGCATCGAGGAGGAGATCTTTCAGGGATTGGGGATTCCCTATCGCGTGATCGACACGCCGACCGGCGATCTGGGAGGGCCGGCGTATCGCAAATTTGATCTGGAAGCGTGGATGCCCGGGCGCGGTGATGGGGGCGAGTATGGCGAGGTGACGTCGGCGTCGAACTGCACGGACTACCAGGCCCGGCGGCTCGGGATCCGCTGCAAGTCGCCCGACTGGAAGGGGACCCGCTTCGTCCACACGCTCAACGGAACGGCGGTGGCCGTAACGCGGGCGATCATCGCCATTCTGGAAAACTTCCAGCAGCCCGATGGCAGCGTCGTGATCCCGGACGTTCTGCGGAAATGGACGGGGGTGGACCGGATTGTGCCGAAGGGATAATTCGATGTCGGGCTCAGGATTTGCGGAGCGCACGACCAGCCAGAACCTGTGTGGTCAATTCACTTTCGGACGAGGAATTCCGGGCTGAGCAGTCCTCGCTGCGTGAATTGTCGGGAAGGTTCGCCGTCGTCTGACAGGGGGGATTGACGCCTGGTACTTCGGGGTACACGCGGGTGAATCGATCCACGGGTCCAAAAACTCGCTGGAATCCGAAGTTGTGATCGGGTAGAGTTTTCGGGGGTTAGTGCGCATGCCATCTCAATGCTGCACCTGCTTCCCATGACCATGAGACCAGGTTTGCCACGTCTACCTGCCGGGGCGCAGAAGACCAGGCTGCCGGGTCGGGCAATCGAGGAGAGAATCATGTCAGCCGAGCGGTTTTTCGGTCAGCGCGGCATCGCGGTGCGAAGGTGGTCTGTCGGTCCGATTTCGGCACTCGCACTGTTCGGGTTGTCGATTGCGGGTTGCGGCCTCAACGTGTCGCCGCAATCATCCGGTCAGACTGACTCCAGCGCCCCCCCGGCAAGCTCGGCTCCGGTCGTGATGACCCCCGCGCCGCAGCCCGGAGCCCCGATGATGCCGATGTCGATGCCGGGTTCTTCCGGCGCACCGACGTCCGGAGGACCCGGCGCCGCCGACGATACGGCTCAGCAGGCGGCCGCGGCGGCCGCGGCGATGAGCGGGCAGCCAGGCGGCGGCTATGGCGGTGGTCCGCCGGCGGGAGCGGCGGCTGGCGTTGATCCCGCGCAGATGGAAGCGGCCATGCGGGCGCAGCAGCAGCAGCAAGGCGGCGGTGCGGATGCGGCCGCCGCGGATCCGCTGGAGATGCAACGGAAGATGCAGGAGGCCCTGCGGGGTCAACAGAATTTCGGCGGGAATGGTCCCGGAGCGGGTGCACCGTCCGCGGAAGAGATGGCGCGGCAACAGAGGGAGGCGGGTGGAATTAATCCCGCGGCCGGGAACGCACTCGGGGGCGCAATCCCGGGCGCCAATGGCGAGTACGGCGGACGCGGTGGAGAGGGTGGCGGCGATTTCAAGGAGGACGATCCGGAATACGTCATTACCCGGTTTGCGAACGCCGTCCTGGCGGACGACTACGAGACAGCCGGCAAATACGTTGCCGAAAAAGCGACCGGCCTGCTGGGGTCGGTCCGCAAGGGGGATATTTCCGACAATCAGAAGCAACAGCTCAAGGCCTACGTCACAGGTCTCAAGCACATCGGCACCCGCCCGCAGGGACGCTCGAAGACGGCGAATTTCAATGGCGGCTCGAACAAGGTGCTGTCGTTCAAGATCGAGAAGATCTCCGACGAATTCGTGATCAGCGACCTGGATATTCACGAGGCTCCGCGCAAACGCGCGGGTCGCTGACCGACGTGGAATTGACCACTGCCGCCGCCCGTGACGACGCGCCGCGTCGAAACGGGCGGCGGATTGTGTTTGTGGAGTGTTGCTGATTCGGGTTGCGGACCAGATCGATCATTCGGGCGATTGATCAGCGGGAGCGACACCCCCCTGCTCAGCGCTGCGGTCGTCCGCTCGGACTGCGGTACACCCACCCGCGGGCGTTGACGACGCAAGTGGCCCCCCGTCGCCAGCGATCCTCGAACAGGCTGCCGCGACTGGAGGCTTCCCCGGGCCAGTCGCACTTCCGCCAGCGGCCGACGTGCCGGTCGACGCGCTCGCCGGCGATGTACTGAGCCTGATCAGCGGCGGTCCATTCGGCGACGAACTCCTCCGGCAGCTCTTTCCTTTCGATCTGCCGCAGGAAGGTGCGACGAACTCCTCCGGCCAGTCATCCCAGCCGAACAGCCGCTTCACCCCCTGGACGAGGAGCAGCGTGCCGACGAACAGGATGGTCATGATCGCGGCAAAGACGATCAGCAGCATTCCCGGTTCAAAGACGCGGCTTGCGCCGCCGAATCCGACACCGGCAATGGCGGTCCCGGTCCAGAGGGGGCGCCACGCCAGAAGCACGACGAGTGTGCCGACGCTCAGGAAGGGTCCATAGGGGATATAGCGGTCCCGGTGGATGAAATACTGGATCGGCAGGAACAGCAGCGCACAGGCGGGGGCGATGAAGAAGGCCATCAGGGCCGGCTGCCACCCGAGGAATGAGCCGATGACGGCCATCAGCACCACGTCGCCGAAGCCCATCGCTTCCCGCCGCAGCACGCGGAAGCCGATGATCCGCACGAGCCAGGTCACTCCGCCGCCGACGACCAGTCCGGCCAGGCTCACGAGAAGTCCGTGCAGGTGGGGATGGGCGGTGAACCAGGCGGGCACGCTGGGCCAGGCCGTGATATTCCAGTCCGGCCAGAGGAGACGCGTGAAGGTGAAAACCGTCGCCGGGTTCTGAGACCAGGCGGGGAGGATGTGCACGCGGCCGATCAGCAGTCCGCCGAGGATGCCGACGGCCATCGCCGGCAGCGTGGAGGCGTCGGGGATTTCGCGCCGGTCGATGTCGATGAACGACGCGACGATCAGCGATTCGAGCAGCACGAGGTGATAGAAGTAACGCAGGTGCAGGAAGGCCAGGGGGGAGAGCGGGCCGAGTCCGGGGACGACGTCAGGGCCGATCTGAGGCACGAACAGGCCACTGCTCTTGAGCGCGGGGGGCCAGCCGTACGGCACCTCGACGCAGTACAACAGCACGAACAGCAGCGCGTTGAGCAGTTCGACCAGCGGGTAGCGGACGGGGATCCACATTTTGCAGGTA
>CAZWGW010000325.1:0-7571 GCA_964633565.1 uncultured Planctomycetaceae bacterium | reverse complement strand
ATTGCACCACTCCCATGTTGAAGCGATGTAGCCGATCGGCGCGTCGAACCAGACGTACCAGTAGTTGCCCGGCGAATCGGGGATCTCAAATCCGAAGTACCGGGCCGGCCGCGAGACGTCCCAGTCCTTCAGCGGCTCACCGAGAAAGTGACCCTTGAGATAGTTGGCGATCTCCGGCTGCAGCGCGCCGCTCGACTGCGTCCAGCTCTCCAGAAAGTCGTGCAGATCCTCGATCCGGACGAACAACTGCGTCGCCGCCCGCAACTCCGGCTTCTTCCCGGACAGCGTGCTGTAGGGGTTAATCAACTCGGTCGGCGCGTACTGCGTGAGGCACTTCTCGCAGGCGTCGCCGTACTGGTCTTCAGCTCCGCACTTCGGGCACGTCCCCTTGACGAACCGGTCTGCCAGGAACGTCTGCACTTCCGGGTCATACAGCCGTTCCACCCGCCTCTCGACGACCATTCCGGCGGAGCGGATGGCCGACCAGATCTGTGCGCACAGTTCGCGATTCTCCGGGCTGTTCGTGCTGCCGAAGTTGTCGAACGCCACGTCGAAGGCCGCGAAGTCCCGGATGTGCGCCTCCCGCATGTCGGCGATCACCACCTCTTCGCTCCGCCCCTCCTGCCGGGCGCGGATCATGATGGCCGTGCCGTGCGTGTCGTCGGCACATAAGTAGACGCATTCATGCCCGCGCAGCTTCTGGAACCGCACCCAGACGTCGGTCTGGATGTACTCCACCAGGTGCCCCAGGTGGATGTGGCCGTTGGCGTACGGCAGCGCGGCGGTGACGAGGATGCGGCGGCGTGTCATGGGGCTCCGGGTGGACGCAGGCGCGGACGGACGACCTGATACGGCAAGCTCCGGCCGGCCCGGTCGAGCCGCATTCTAGGGCAGGGGATGTACGCCGCAAAGTGCGTTCGCGGCAGCAGATGATCGCCGTTCCGCCGCTCAGCAGGACACACCGCCGCCGACAGAAGTTCAGTCCTGTTTGAGGGTGCGGCGGCCGGAGCGCGTGTTCGATGGCACCCAGTTGCGGGCCGTGCTCTCGTCCTTGACTTCGCGGATCTCGTCCAGCGTGGGGGGGTGGTTGGTGCCGAAGCGGTGCGGCTCTCCTTTGACCAGCCGGGGCTCGTATTCGGGATAAAGGTTCACTTTCTTCCGTCCCATCAGCCAGCCGAAGCTGTCACGCATCGAATTGGACGGCCGGTCGCGCAGCAGCCAGACGAACAGCAGGATGAACAGCACGATCCCGCCGCCGATCATCCACGGAATCCGCGGATCGCGCGGAAACGCCAGCAACATCACCATCAGCGCGCCAAGGAAGGCGACCGTGAGCACAATCGTGGAGGCGAGCAGGCCGCCCGCGTTCCGATCAGACCGGAACTTCATGTTCTCCCACATCGCCGGCTCCTCCCTTGCCGAAGCCGCGGAGTGCGGTCAGGTGCGACGGTGCTCGTTGGGGCTGTTGGATCGCGCCCCGGCTTTCGCGAACGGAATCGAGGATCGGCCCAAGATACGATGAACCCCATCATATCACACACCGACCGCCTGTCCACGGGCCGTTTTCCCGCCCATTCGCCCCGCGGCGACGAACTGTGCCGTCATTCCGGGGGAGCGGAGTGCGAGGAATTCTGCTTAATCCTCGGATCCCGAGGTGTCGCAGAAGTTGTTCCGCTGCAGTCATTTATGGCGACATACCTGGTTGGGATGTGCTCGCAGGCCAGCGAACTTGCCGGATTCCATGCAACAGTCGGCGACATCCTTCGCTGGGAACTATCAGTCCGGGAATTGTTCCCGGTTATGAATGAACCATCCACTCCAGACAGGAGATCCAACCATGACACGCATCCATGCGAAACAGATCGCAGTATTGGCCTGTGCAGCCCTGCTGACCGCTGCCTCCTCCGCCCATGCCGGAAAACCATCGAAGTTCTTCAGCCGCGGCAATGGCGGCGGGAACTCGTCGTCCTCGCAGGGACAGGGAATGAACTTGTCCGGCAAGAACTTGTCGTCCCGCGTTCAGCAGTCCGGCGGGTTCCAGGTGCTGCAGGGCCAGCAGACGCAGATCCAGAAGAAGAATCTGCACGGCCTCGGCATCCATCTCGGTAACGGGAATGGGAACGGAAACGGCAATGGAAATGGCAACGGGAACGGTATCGGCAACGGCAACTTCAAGAAACACCTCCCGCAGATCAACATCGGGATTGGTAACGGAAATTCGTCCCAGTTCGGAATCGGCGGCGGGAACAGCGCCCAGTTCAAGACCAAGAGCTTCTGGTGCCAGACCCAGCCGAAGCACTGCTGGTGGTGGTATGACTACTGCCCGAACTACTGCGTGCACCATCCGAACCATTATCACTGCTGCGATTACTACTACCTGCCAATCTCGGCGCAGTACCAGTGGTATCTCGGCGTGAAGGGGATGGTGCTGCCGAACAAGGGGTTCGCGATCAATGAGGTCGACGCCTTTTCGCCCGCGGCCCTGGCCGGCATCCAGCCCGGCATGGTCATCACGCGGTGCAACGGGATTGACCTGGTGAGTGAGCAGGCCGTCGGTCTGGCGCTGGCCGCGCCGAACGGACTGCTGCAGATGGAAATCCTCGTGGAAGGGGCCCCCGCCCCGGTCGCGGTGACCATCCAGATGCGGGCCGTCGCCGTGGTCGCCCACTGAGGGCCAAGTCGTGCCTGACACAGCGACCCGGACGCTTGGAGCGTCCGGGTCGCTTTTTGCGCTCCCGCCTCCGACCGCATGAATGCGGTCACTACGAGCGTCTGCAGTTCGGCCGCTACGCCAGAATGCCCGTCACGACATTCCCCGCGACGTCGGTGAGCCGCTCGTATCGCCCCTGGTGGAAATACGTCAGCAGTTCGTGGTCGATTCCGATGAGGTGCAGGATCGTGGCGTGCAGATCGTGTAAGTGCACCTTGTTGACGACCGCCTCGAAGCCGAACTCGTCCGTTTCGCCGTAGCGGATGCCGCCGCGCACGCCGCCCCCGGCCATCCACATCGAGAAGCCGTACGGATTGTGGTTGCGCCCCGGCGCGTTCTGCCCCTCGCTGAACGGCATCCGGCCGAACTCGCCCCCCCAGATGACAAGCGTTTCGTCGAGCAAACCGCGCTGCTCCAGGTCGGTCAACAGCGCCCCGATCGGCTGGTCGACTTCCGCCCCGTGTCGGCCGTGGTTCTTCTCGATGCTCTCGTGGGCGTCCCACGTCTCCTCCAGGTGTCCGCCGCCGGAGTAGAGCTGCACGAACCGCACGCCGCGCTCGACCAGCCGCCGGGCAATGAGGCAGTTGCGGCCGAACTCGTCGGTCGGCTGTGTACCGACGCCGTACATCTCCTGCGTCTGCTGTGTCTCCTGCGACAGGTGGACGGCTTCCGGCGTGGCCGACTGCATGCGGAACGCCAGTTCATACGTACCGATCCGCGCCGCCAGTTCCTCGCCCCCCTGTCGCGCGCGCAGGTGCTCGTCGTTGAGCTGCGCGAGCAGATCGAGCTGCTCCCGCTGCGCCGGCCGGTCGATGTAATCTGGCCCCTGGAGGTCGAGGATCGGGTTCCCCACCGGTCGGAACAGCGTCCCCTGGTAGGCGGCCGACATGAAGCCGCTCGACCAGTTCGGCTGCCCGCTGATCGGCCCGCCGCGCTTGTCGAGAATCACGACGTAGCCCGGCAGGTCCTGGTTCTCGGTCCCGAGTCCGTAGACCGCCCAACTCCCGAGCGACGGCCGGCCGATGAACGTCTTCCCCGTGTTCATCTGCACGAGGGCCGACCCGTGAGCATGGCTGTCGGTGTGGCAGGAGTTGATAACGGCCAGCTTGTCGGCATGTTTGCGCACGTTCGGAAAGTAATCGGAGATCAAGAGGCCGCTCTCCCCCCCCGGGTGGAACGGCCGCCACGCCGGTGTGAGGAAGCCGACCTTGCGGCCGCCGGAGTTGGTGTAGGTCTTGTCGGACGGGAGCGGCTGGCCGGCGTACTTCTCCAGCGCCGGCTTGTGGTCGAACGTGTCGACCTGGCTCGGCGCGCCGTTCATCATCAGGAAGATGACGCTCCGGGCGCGCGGCATGAAATGCGGCCGCTTGGGCATCAGCCCTGGACTGCCGGCTGGCGGAGCTTCGGCGGTGTAGCCATGCTTCGCAAAGAACCCGTCAGCCGCCAGCAGTGCCGTGAGGGCCGTGCCGGCGAAGCCGCCACCCATCTGCCACACGAATTCGCGGCGGGTCTGGCCGCAGGGGAAATCAGGATTTCGCGGCATCGTGTGTTCCTCAGTGAATTCCAGACTGCCGACTCTCAATCATTGGGACGCCCGTTTCCGTTGGTGCCGGTCCGTTCATTCGAGAAACAGATTCTGGTGGCGTCCCAAGCGACAATTGCGTTTAATCCTGCCGCAATCAACAGGTTTCCATCGCGATTCCAGACTGCCGATCCAAAGGAGAACAACGCCGCGGTCCCACAAATTACGGCAATGATCCCGGCCAGGAATCGAAGGAATGGACGGATGGCAGGGCGGTTTTCCAACATGTCGTGTTTCACACCGACAATCCGCGATTTCTCGCAGTACTGCGCGGCAGCCCTTGTGAAAGCGAAATTAACTGTCACGGTCAGTCGACATATAGAAACTCATTGGTATTCAGCAGCACGTGGCACAGAGACGCCAGTGCCAGTTGTCGCGCATCGGGTCGCGGCGATTCCGTGACCAATCCGTACTTTGCGGCCAGCCAGCGCTCGACCTGCTGGCGCTCCGCGTCCGACAGTTCCCGGTCAAACGCCACGACCGCCGCGATCTCGCCCTTCCAGTACTCGCCGTCGATGTTCCCCTGCTGGCCGATGACGTAACCGGTCGTGAGCGTCCGAGGCGGCAGTGCAGAACCCCGCGCCAGTTCCTGTCCGTTCTGGAACACAGCGGCGGCCGTCGCCGCGGACACCGCCGTGATGACGAACGGCTGAGACTGGTCCCGCATTGTGCCCGCGTCGGGAAACGCATCGCTGAATCGAACCGTCGCCTCGGCGGTTGTCCCCAGAAACGCCGACGTGACGGAGTTCCCGGCCGCTCCGTCCCAGTTGGAAAATATCCCCCGGTGCGCGCCGGCGCCACGGTCCGTCGCAACTGCGAACAGCGTGTACTGCTGCGACGTCAGCACTTGGCCGGCAATCTGCAGGAAACGTCGGTCGCCGTCGAAGCGCAGCGCGGGCTGCCCGTTGAGATCGGACGGCACCAGCAGCGGCCGTTGTGCCTCAACCGGCTGCGATGCATCGTGCCCGGCGCCCGAGGCGTCCGTCCATTGCGCAATCCGCCCCGCCTCGTCACAGGTCACACCGTTGTCCGCCGTCAGGCACAGCACCAGACCATCACGGATCGGCGGACCTGCCGCCGCGGTTGATGCCTGTTGCGGCTCGCGGGTCGTGGAGAACCGCTCCACCTGCGCTCGGAGATGTCGCCGTGCCGCCGCGCGTTCGGTCTCGGACGGCCCACGCCCGAGCGCGAGCGTCCATGCGGATTTGATCCGATCGTCATCGCCCCCTCCGGCCTCCTTCACCACACGCTCAGCGAGCGCACTGCTCTGCGCGTGAACGAAATCGTTGTTCAGCAGCGCCAGCGCCTGCGGGGCGACGGTCGTCACGTCACGCTGACTGCAGGGGAGCGTCGTGTCGCTCTGGTCGAACGTTGTCATCAGCGGCGGCAGAAGGCTGCGTTGCAAGTAGATGTACAGGCTCCGCCGCCACTGCTCTTCAGGCGGAGACGCCTTCCAGGCGTTGTCCTTGCGGGACAGCCCTTCCAGCGCCTCGGAACTGACGGTGGGACGGAAACTCGGCCCCCCCAGCCGCAGGTCGATCTGGCCGCTCGCGACGAGGAGCGAATCCCGCAGTGCGTCGGCATCAAGCCGGCGGCGCGGCGCGTGCCAGCAGTCGCGATTTCCGGAGTCGACCTGGGCGTATTCGTCGTAGTGCGGGTGCCCTGCCGACTGCCGGTAGGTCGAAGACATTACCAGCAGCTTGTGCATCCGCTTGATCGTCCATGCCTTGCCCGCGAGATCGGCTGCTGTCTCGCCGCTCGATGTGACGACAGACGGGTGGACGAATTCATCGGCCAGCCAGTCGAGCAGTTCCGGATGCGACGGGCGGTCGCCCGTGAAGCCGAAGTTGTCGGTCGACGCCACCAGCCCCGTCCCGAAATGATGCTGCCACAATCGGTTCACGAGCACGCGGGCCGTGAGCGGATGGCCCGGATCGGCGATCCATTTGGCCAGTTGCAGTCGGCGCTGCGTCGTGGTCGATCCAACGGGCGGCGGCGCGACGGGTGCCGCCAGCGCCGGAATGAGCGACAGTTGTGCCGGCTCGACGGCCCCCTGCGGATGCTTCGGGTCTCCCGACTTCAAGAGGTGCAGCGGCGGCACGTCGCGCCCGCGGTCGGTCCAGCCGAACACGTCGAACCCGAGTTCGTCCTTGTTCGGTCCTCCCAGCCATTGCCGCTCGCGCGGCTCGATGTAGCCCGCCCAGAACGCGCTCGCCATCCGGTAGTAATCGACCTGCGGGATCGGGTCGAACTTGTGGTCGTGACACCGGGCGCATTTCACGGTCAGCGCGAGAAACGCCGTCCCCGTCGCGTGGACCATGTCCTCCAGGCGCTCGTACTTGTACTCGTCCGGGTCGTTCGGCTCGTCGTTCCACGTCCCCAGTCGCAGAAAGGCCGTGGCGATCACCGACTGTTCGGACCGGTCAGGAAGTTCATCCCCGGCGAGTTGCTCGAGGATGAACCGGTCGTACGGCATGTCGTTATTGAGAGCCGCGACGACCCAGTCGCGGTATTTCCAGACGCCCGGCTTCTCCTGGTCGCGTTCGTAGCCGCAGGTGTCGGCATAGCGGACAAGGTCGAGCCAGTAGCGTCCCCACCGCTCGCCGTAGTGGGGCGAGGCGAGCAGCCGGTCGACGAGTTGCTCGTAGGCGCCGGGCGAATCGTCCGCGGCGAAGGCTTCGATTTCGGCGTATGACGGCGGCAGGCCGATCAGGTCGTACGAGAGCCGCCGGATCAGCGTGCGCCGGTCGGCAGGCGGCGCTGGGTCCCAATCGCGGGCTTCGAGCTTTTGAAGTATGAAGGCGTCGACCGCAGTCGCGACGCGATTGGCGTGTTGCACAACCGGTACATCGGACCGGGCAACCGGCTGCAGGGACCACCAGTCGCGACCACCGCGAGTTGCGGTCGTCCGCTCATACGGATCGAGGACGCGCCCCGCGGGCCAGGCCGCGCCGGCGGCGATCCATGCCCGAACGCGAGCAATCTCATCGTTGGACAATCGCTGCGACTTGCCGTGCTTCTCCGGCGGCATCTCGCCGTCCACGAGACGCTGGAGCAGCCGGCTTTCGTCGGGTTTGGCCGGCACGATCGCCGCACCGCTGTCGCCCCCCCTCAGCAGGCGCTCGCCCGATGTGAGGACCAGCCCGCCCGATGCCTTGCTCTCGCCGTGACACTCCAGGCAGTGCTGGACGAGGAGGGGGGCAACGTCGCGCTCGAAGTCCGCATCGACTTTGGCGGGGAGCGCGCCGACGAGCAATGCCATAACGGCGAGTGCCGGCG
>CAZWGW010000324.1:4194-7592 GCA_964633565.1 uncultured Planctomycetaceae bacterium | reverse complement strand
TTCTGGGGCCGCTCGTGGTGTGAACATCTGGAGTTGTTCAGCGACTACTCCAATCGGCTGCCGCGCGGCCGCACGTACCTCCGCAACGGCTCCGTCGTCGACCTGCAGATTGCCGCCGGCAAGGTGACCGCGCTCGTCAGCGGTTCGGAATTGTACGACGTCACGATCTCGATCGCCGCGTTGCCGGCCAAGACCTGGCAGGCGGTCAAGTCCACTTGCGCCGGGCAGATCGGCTCGCTGGTCGAGCTGCTCCAAGGCCGGCTCTCGCAGCGCGTGATGGATGTCGTCACGCAGCGCGACACCGGGCTGTTCCCAAAGCCGCGCGAGATCACGCTCGGCTGTTCCTGCCCGGACTATGCCGTGATGTGCAAACACGTCGCGGCCGTGCTGTACGGCGTCGGCGCGCGGCTCGACGAGCGGCCGGAGCTGTTGTTCCTGCTGCGCCAGGTCGACCACCTGGAACTCCTGGAGACCGCCGCCACGTCGGCCACTGTCGGCTCTTCCCGGCGGCGCGGCAAGCAGACGATTGCCAATGCGGACCTGGCGGACGTGTTCGGGATTGAGATCGCCGACGACGCGCCGGACGCAGAGGTGTGTGCAGCCGTCGCGCCCGCGGCTCCGAGGCGCCGCCGCTCGGCCGCCGCGACACCGGCGACGCCAGGTCCGACAGTGCGGCGGCGCGATGCGACGCCCAAGGCGCCGGCGCCACAGCCGAAGGGCCGACGATCGCGAACGGACACCAAGGCAGAGCAAGGGGACGAACCGGCAAGGGCCGTCATCACCGCCCGGAAGAGACCGCGGGCCGCGGCGGCCGGCGGCCGTGGGCGCAAGCCCGTGCTCCGCGGCAAGTCGTCGTGAACTGTCACCCGGCTCAGTGACCGATTCAACCGCCTGCACATTGACAAGTCGCCGGAAATCACCGGCTGTGGCGCGGTGCGTTGTTTGGCAATGCAGCAGGACCGTAGCTGTTCGGATCGCTCAACAGCCGCGGTTCACCGAAGACGGTTTGGCGGTCCTCTTGCGCCTGCATCCATTGCTTCAGCTCGGCCCGCAGGTGCTGCAGCACGGCGGCATGTTGCGGATCTCCGGCGAGGTTCTCCTGCTCGTGCGGGTCGACGGTCAGATCATACAGTTCTTCCGCGGCGCGCGCGTGGTAGCGGCGGACGATCTGCGCCGCGGCCGGGTCACGTTCCGCGGCGGCTTCCCACGTCGAAAAGTACGCCCGCTGACCGAGGTTGCCCGGCAGGTCGATGTGCGTCGTGAATGCAAACTCGGGATGCAGGTTGAGGATGAATTTCCAGCGCTCGTTCCGCACGCTGCGGGCGGGGTAGATATTCCAGTTTCCGTCGCCGCTGTGGGTCGTGAAGAGCTGCGCGCGGTGCCCGATCTTCTCGCCGCGGAGCACCTGCAGGAACGAGCGGCCGTCGATCGCGTCGGGCGGCGTCCCCCCGGCAGCCTCCACCAGCGTGGGGAGCAGGTCGACCCAACTCACCATGGCGGACGTGCGCATGCCGGGCCGGACCACATCCGGCCAGGCGACGATCAGCGGCACGCGCACGCCTGCCTCGTAGCAGTTCCATTTCGCAAACGGCCACTGGGCGCCGTGATCGCTGCTGAACACGAACAGCGTCCGGGGGCCGAGGGATGCCAGCGCCATGTCGTAGACGAGTCCCAGTTCGTCGTCGGCTTTCGTCACCGCGCTGGCGTAGCGGGCCCGCCATTCCCGAGTCGCCGGCGTGTCGACGGAGCCTGCCGGCAGGGACATCGCGGCCGGAACGTCGCCCGGGTCTGCTTCGGGCCAGGGGACGTGCGGCCAGTTGCTCCCGACCAGCAGGCACAGCGGTTTGGCGCGTGCCGGATCGCGCTGTTTCAGGAATTCGATCGCCGCCGGAATGGCAGCATGGTCGTGAAACGTGTCATGCGCGAAATGATCGAACCCATAGTCGGCCGTGTGCCGGTAGTGTGACACCTTTCCGAAGGCGACGACTTCGTAACCAAGTTCCTGGAACCACACGGGCCACTTCTTCAGGTCCCTTCGGGGCCGGCTGTGGTTCGCCTCCGCACCGTTGCGGGCGGGCATCAGTCCGGTAAGCAGCGCCGCGCGGCTCGGCGCACAGCTCGGCGAGGCGACGCAGGCGCGGTCGAACGTGAGACCGGCGTCGGCGAGGCGCTGCACGTGCGGCGTGCGGATCGCGCGCCCGCCGTACGGGGCGACGTCGAGGCAGCCCAGATCGTCCGTCAGGAACACGACGATATCGGGGTGTTCATTCCCCGCGGCCGGAACTGCCAGGGCTGCCGCGAGCGCCCAGCCGGCGACGAACTGGGCACACCAGCCGCCGGGCCGTCGAAATCCCCAGCGTTCCGTACGATTCACAATCGGCCTCCATCGGCTGCTTACACGGCATCGCGGCGGATGACGTCTTCGTTCACCTCGATCCCCAACCCCGGTGCGTTCGGCACAGTGATCATGCCGTCCTGCAGTTCAAACGGGACGGTCGCCAATCCGTCGCGCCAGGGATACTCGGATTGGTCAAGTTCGAGCAGCGGCGTATCGGTGGGCAGGCCCCAGTGGGGTTCGGCCAACAGCGACAAGAGTTGGATTGAGGCAGCAATCAGAATGTCGCCCCCCCAGCAGTGTGGAATGCACTGGATGCCGTACAGAGCGGCCATTTCGTGCGCAACCAGGAAGACTTCGAGTCGGGACACGCGCGCGGACCTGGGAGCGCATTGTAGTCGGGCATGTTGTCGCGAGAAACCGGGAGGCCTGCGTCCCGTCCTCATTCTCGGCCTTCGTCGTTCACAATCTCGCCGCGGGCATAGCCCTGATTCAGGAATGATCGCTCGACAAAGCACGTCCCCTGAGTGCCGGGAAAGTACAGGTCGTCGTCGCCGTCGCCATTCAGGTCACCGAGCAGGACTCGCGGTTGCATGATGGGAGGCAACGCGGGAGTCAGGCCGGGGGCAAACGGAGACGCCCGGCCGTCCCGAGGGGTTGCCTCGCCGCGGTGCGCATTCAGAAAGACCTGCACCTTGCCGTTGGCCGCCCCGGCGATCACGTCGGGGCGGCCGTCCTGGTCCCAGTCGGTCGCACACACGTTCAGGCGGATGCCGAGATCGCCGATCTCAATCGGCGCCGCGAACACCGGCGCGTCCGGCGTCACACGCCTGTCGGGAATGAGCTGGCGGAAGAACCGCACCTTGCCGAACGTGTCGCCGACGACCAGGTCCCTCCGCCCGTCGGCATCAAAGTCGCCGGCGGCAACGACGGTGCGCGCCCCCTGCAGCGCACGGAAATCCAGGTTCGGATCGAGGCCAATCGGGCCGACCTTGATGGGCGCACCGTCGCTGGTCAGCAACTTCAGGCCCGTCAGATCAAAGTCCGGTTTCGCCGAGGCGCC
>CAZWGW010000324.1:0-4184 GCA_964633565.1 uncultured Planctomycetaceae bacterium | reverse complement strand
CGATGGCGCCGTCCTGGTCGAAATCGTCGAGCAGCGTCGAGTGTTCCTCATCCCCTTTGCCGGAGCGGTGCTCGATTGACACGCCCCTCGGCAGCAGGTGGACGTACTCCGGCCAGTCCCACGGGTTCCTTGATCCACTGTTAAGGCGGATGCTGAAGCCGCTGACCAGATCGACACGCCCGTCGCCGTTCCACTCGAGCAACTGATCGGCCCTTACGGGCGCCGGTCCCCACACCGGTCGAATCGATGCCGGCGGCCGGGTGTACCGGGGCGACGACCTGGAGCCGCTGTTCTCCAGCAGCAGCAGATGACTGCGCGTGCTGATCACCAGATCGAGATCGCCGTCGCTGTCCCAATCCGATGCGCGCGGCGTGCCGAGCGGGATCGACCAGAGTTCTCCGGTGTTCAGTTGCGAGGCCGTGAGCCGCGGATCGGTCTGCGAGCCGATGTTCTCAAAATAGCGGATGCCGGCCTTCATCTCCGGTGCGCGCATCGGCGTGTGGCCGCTGAGCAGGTCGAGATCACCGTCGTCATCCAGGTCGGCCGCACACGGAGCCGCACACCAGTGCCCGACGTTCAGCGGTTTGCCATCCACCAGCAACGGCCCGCGGGCCGTCAGTTGCGGCGGCGAACCGCGCGGGGGCCCGGAATTCTCAAACAGGAACACGCACCCGGTGATGTAGCCGCCCGCCAGCAGATCGCCGTCGCCGTCGCCGTCCCAGTCAACGAACTCCAGCACGGGGTAGTAATCGAGCTTGAAGATCTCCGGCTCGCCCCGCGTCAGGGGTGTGACGGGCAATTCCCAGGGCTGACCATCCATCAGAACCACGCCGCGGTACGTCAGACGGCGCTCCTGATTGGTGCCGATGTTCTCAAACCAGACGAGCCGATTCCGTTCGGTCCCGACCAGCAGATCCAGGTCGCCGTCCGAATCCCAGTCGCTGATTTTCGGGGCGGCGACGATTCCGACGTCGATCGGCAGTCCTTCGGCGTCGCACAGCAGCCGGCAATACTCGAACTTCGGCGCCTGCCGGGAGCCGAGATTCGGCCACCAGACGACGTGTCCGAAATCATCACCCACGATGAGGTCGACCAGTCCGTCACCGTTCCAGTCGTCCACATCGATCCGCAGGTGATCCGAGTGCATGGCCTGGGTTGCCGCTGCGGCGCATCGCGCCTGCCCGTCGCCGATCCAGCCTTGCGGCGGCAGTTGCCGCGGCGCCTCGCCCGGCGGGAGCGAACGAGCCTCGACGGAGTACCAGGCAGCCTGATCGCCGACCTGCGTGTGCATCCAGGCCAGCCGCCCCCGCCGGCCGTCGCCCACTGAGTTCAGGTAGTAGCCGCCCCGCTCCCGCGGCCGCGGCCGCAACTCCCCTGACGTCCGGCTGACGGAATCCTGGAACTCCGGAAAGTCGTACGGGATCGAGGCGTCGTACCAGCGAAACGGGAGGGATTCATCGCGCGGGACATGACCGTTCGCCGGCGACGGCCGTCCCGTCGCTTCGACGCGAGCGACGTGGAGGGTCGTTACGTCAATCACCACGTCCTGCCCAGCGTCGATTACGACTTCGGCCGGCAGTTCATCGCGCGACCGCTGACCCAGATCCACCGGATCGACGCGCACCAGCCAGCGGAGTTTTTCCGACGGCGCCCCGTCGCCTGGACACTCCCGCGGCAGGCTGAGCATTACGAGTGCGATCCACGGCGACCAGGTTCCTGGACAGTTCATCGGCCACCTTTCTGCAACGACGATACGGGGACCATTGTGCAGACCATATCACGCTGCCGGCCGACGACGAAGCCACGACGTGCGGCGTTTGACTTGCAGACCGCGCCTCGACACAAGCCCAGTCCGCAGCGTTGGTTGATGGCCGTATTCCGGCTCAGGCACACCACCCGAACTGAAAACTTGACCGAATTGGGAATTTTTCGTGCCCACCGCGCGTCTGATGTCGCACCGGGGGACACGATTACCGATGATTCGCCCGGCACAATTCCGTACCGCATTCCCAGAGGAGCACTCGATGTCGCGCCCGATCCCCGCATTGTTCTTCCTGACTCTTGTCATCAGTCACTGTGCAGCGGGGCTGGATGAGGCAGCATCGCGACAGGCCGCCAACAGCCCGGCGCCGACCGATGAAGCGCCGAAACCGACTCCCGCGGAACTTGGTCAGTGGGTCATGGAGTACTACCGCGATCCACAACCGGACGCAGTGCCGGATCGGATCCGCCAGATGTCCGAGCTGAAGTTGCTCAAGACCGGGCGGCCCGAGGCGAATCAGATGTTCCTGGGGAAGGTCATGGCTGCGAATCCCGATCGGATTGCCGCCTGGATGGAGGGCTGGAAGGATCTGCCGGAGGCGGACCGCGAGGTCCTGCAGCGGGCGGTCTGGATGTCGCAGTGCAAGGAAGGGACCGCGTGGCTCAAAGAGCACGGGCACGCCGAACTGGCGGACCAAGCCGCGCATCCGTTGCTCACGGGAGCACCCATGGTCCTGGAACCTTACCACCTCGACATGTTGTGGGAGTGGTTTTTCGCCACGGGCGAAGCGGCGCCGGTGAAACAGATCGTGGGCAAGTACAACCTGCTGCGCGACGATCCCGGTGCTGAGGACCTGCCCGAACTGCCAGCCGCCGGACTCGACCGTGCCACCACGCTGCGGCAGGTCATTGGCCGTGTGGCGGTCTGGTCGAGCGCATCTCTGGCGTCCAGTCAGGACCGGTTGCTGGAGGTCCTCAAGGAAACGCAGGCGGACCCGAAGCTGCCCGCGCGCAGCGGCGCCTGGCTGAAGCGCGTGATCGAGATTGCCGAACGAAACCGGGACGCACAGCCGGCGCCGTGATCCGCCGAATTCTGGCAAAACCCGATGTGGTCGGGTGATCGCCGGGCATCCAGGTGAATTGTCGCCTTATGCCTTGCGGATCTTCTCCCGTCCCCCCGACACGCCTTTCGTCGCGTTGCGCGTGTCGAGCACCAGGCGCGCATGGCGGACGATGAATTCATAGTCGTACGCCGTATGATCGGTGGCGATCAGGACGCAATCCTGCGCGGCCAGGAGTTCCGGCGTGAGCGGCACGCTCGCCATCTCGGGCAATTTGTGGTGCCGCACCTGCGGCAGCCGCGGAATGTGCGGGTCGTTGTAGGTCAGCACGGCCCCCCGCGCCAGGAGCAGTTCCATCAGTTCGAACGACGGACTCTCCCGCGGGTCGTCGACGTCTTTCTTGTAGGCGGCGCCGAGCACGCAGATGCGGCTCCCTTTGATCGGCTTCCCCGCATCGTTGAGGAACTCCGCCAGCCGCGCGATCACGTAGTGCGGCATGTGCGAATTGACTTCGCCCGCCAGTTCGATGAACCGCGTGCTCAGTCCCTGCTTGCGGGCCAGCCACGTCAGGTAGAACGGGTCGATCGGGATGCAGTGGCCGCCGAGTCCCGGGCCGGGGTAGAACGCCTGGAACCCGAACGGCTTGGTGCGGGCGGCGTCGATCACTTCCCAGACGTCGATGCCCATCCGATCAAAAAGCTGTTTCAGTTCGTTGACCAGGGCGATGTTGACGGCGCGGTAGGTGTTCTCCAGGATTTTGCAGGCCTCGGCGACCTCGGCGCTGGAGACGGGAACGACTTCGACGACCGCCTGGGAGTACAGTTGCCGGGCCAACTCCAGGCTGTGCGCATCGAGTCCGCCCACGACTTTCGGGATGCGGGCGGCCGAGTAGTGGGGATTGCCGGGGTCTTCCCGTTCGGGGCTGTAGGCCAGGAAGAAGTCGCGGCCCGCCTTGAGGCCGCTCGTTTCAAGGATGGGCAGGACGACGTCGCGCGTGGTCGTGGGATAGGTGGTGCTCTCCAGGACGACGAGCTGTCCCACGCGCAGGTTGGCGGCGATTGAGCGGGCCGTCCCTTCGACGTAACTCAGGTCGGGATCGCGGCTCTCGGAGAGCGGCGTGGGGACGCAAATCAGCAGCGCGTCGGCTTCGCGCAGCCGCGTCATGTCGGTCGTCGCGTCGAACAACTCCGCGCTGCGCCAGCCCGCGACCTTTTCGGACGAAATGTGCTTGATGTAGCTGCGGCCGGCGTTGAGTTCGTCGACCTTGGCGGCGTCGATGTCGAAACCGAGGGCGCGGACGCCTTTGGAGACGAAGGCGTCGATCAAGGGGAGGCCGACGTACCCCAGGCCGATGACGCCGAC
>CAZWGW010000323.1:0-7631 GCA_964633565.1 uncultured Planctomycetaceae bacterium | reverse complement strand
CGTGAAGGAGTTGCTCTCGGCCAGCGACCCGGACGCTCCCAGCGTCCGGGTCGCTTCGTCGTTGGTCTCTCCCGCGACAACCGCGTATCCGTTGCCGGGCACTGAGTGCGTCGTCAGCAATTTTTCGCGAGACGGATATCTGCAGGCCGTGGAGCGCGTGATCGAGTACATCCGCGCCGGCGACATCTTTCAGGCCAATCTTTCGCAACGGCTGCTCGCGCGAGCGGACTGTTCGCCGCTCGTACTGTACGGCCGGCTGCGCGCGTGCAACCCGGCCCCGTTCGCCGGGTACTTCGCGCACGACGACTGGGCCGTGCTGAGTTCGTCGCCCGAGCGGTTCCTGCGCGTTGAGGAGGGAATCGTCGAAACGCGGCCGATCAAAGGGACGCGGCAACGGCGGCCCGTGCCGGAAGCCGACCTGTTCACCCGCGACGAGCTGCGCGAAAGTGAGAAGGACCGCGCGGAGAACGTGATGATCGTCGACCTGCTCCGCAACGATCTGTCGCGCGTCTGCCGGCCGGGGTCGATTCGCATACCGAAGCTCTGTGCCGTCGAGACGTACGAGACGGTGCAGCACCTGGTGTCGGAAGTCCGGGGGGAATTGTGCGCGGGAAAGGACTTCTGGGACCTGCTGGCGGCGGCATTCCCCGGCGGATCGATCACGGGAGCCCCCAAAGTGCGGGCAATGGAGGTGATCACCGAACTGGAACAGGTTGCGCGCGGACCCTACTGCGGCAGCCTGTTCTACTGCGGTTTTGACGGCCGGGCCGACAGCAGCATTCTGATCCGCACGCTGGTGCAGCGCGGCGGCTGGGTCCAATGTTCCGTGGGGGGCGGAATCGTGGCCCAGTCCGACCCCGAGGCGGAGTACGAGGAGACGCTGCACAAGGCGGCGGGGATGCTGCGGGCGCTGGAGAACACCTCATGACTGACTCATGGCTGTTTGATCAACCTCCCAATTGTGCCGTGATCACATTGCGCAGGATCGTGGACGGCGGACCAATCCTGTTTGTGTCGCACGACGCCGACGATGACGGCTGGCAGTTTCTCGATGGAGAGAGCGCCGAGATGGACGAGGCGCTCGTGGTCAGCCTGAAGTCGATGCTGGACCGGGATCCCAGCCTCGGAGAATTAGCGGACCTGCCGCTGGGATGGATTGCCACGCGAAAATCCCGCAGCCACCCGTGGAAGCGATCCATCAAGGAATGACGTGCTGCTGCGCCGAGGTGTCGAATATGATAGTATTGACTCAGCGTGTCGGAGAACCAGATGGTCATCACACTTGACATGGAATTAGAAGCGGCACTGACCGAGCCAGCGAGGCGCGAGGGAATTGCCCCGGCGGATCTCGCCGTCAAGGCGCTGCGCGAGCGATTTCTGCAGCCAGCCGTTTCGGCCCAATCGCAAGACGAATGGGAACGGCAGCTGCGTCGCGCCGCCTCGGATTGCGGTGTTTCGCTGCTCGATTCAGCCGTCAGCAGCGAGGGGGTTCACGATTAGTGTCCTGCCTCGTGGATACGAGTGTTCTGGTGCGGCTTGCCAACAGCGGCGATGCACAGTATCCCGATGCTGACCGGGCCGTCGCCGAGATTCATTGGCGGGTTGCGCTACGCTTCCTGCCTAATTAAGGAACACCATGTCAGCATGAGTGTCGAAGTCATAATCCGCAAAGATGTAGTCGATCGCCTGATCCAGTCTGGTAAGTGGTCCCTGGAGTGCGCAACTCTCGGGGAACGCGCAGGTTACCGCTGCGAATACTGCGATTTGGACCTGCTTGTATCAGTGGAGAACTTCAAGCTCTGGGAACGCGATCATATCGTTCCGATATGCCGTGATGGCGATCCAGATGACATCGAGAACTTGGCCGTCGCATGCCGGATTTGCAATTGGTGCATCAAAGCAGACTGGAATCCCAGAATTCAATCGGGGCACGATGCGACGAGGACGGAACTCGTACTCGCCGTTCGGGAGTACATTGCTCGACGCAAAGCCGAATTGGGAGAAGAACTGGCAATCATCCGCGAGATCGTCGGTGACCGGACAAATCGAATCGAGTTGACACAGCTTCCCGGATGACTGATTCCAAAGACCATTTCAACAGCGACTTCACGGCGACTGGATGATCCTCCTCATCGACAACTACGACAGCTT
This sequence comes from uncultured Planctomycetaceae bacterium, assembly GCA_964633565.1. Taxonomy (GTDB): domain Bacteria; phylum Planctomycetota; class Planctomycetia; order Planctomycetales; family Planctomycetaceae; genus CAZWGW01. Next base: position 5,480 of record CAZWGW010000323.1, on the reverse strand, counting down.
CGTCCACAACCTCGCCCGCTACTTCCAGGAGCTGGGCTGCGAGACGGACGTCGTGCGTAACGACTGCACGACCGTGAACGAGGTCCGTCGTCGCCGGCCGCAGGCGATTGTCCTCTCCCCCGGTCCCTGCACGCCGCACGAGGCCGGGATCTGCAAAGACCTTGTCCGCGAACTCGGCCCGACGACGCCGATCCTGGGGGTCTGCCTGGGCCATCAGGCGATTGCCGACGCGCTGGGCGGCCGCATCATGCGCGCGCCGCAACCGGTGCACGGGCGGACGTCACTGATCGCGCATGGGAGCGAGCGACTCTTCGCCGGGCTGCCCAATCCACTCCGGGCCACGCGCTACCATTCGCTGATCGCGGAAGAGTCGTCGCTCCCGGCCGGGTTACGGATCACCGCGCGGAGTGAAGACGGCCTCATCATGGCAGTGGAACATCGCAGTTGGCCCATGTTTGGCGTGCAGTTCCATCCCGAATCCGTGCTGACGGAGTGTGGTCACCGGCTGCTGGCAAACTTGCTGCGCCTGGCGGGCGTAGAGCCGCATGCGCTTCCGGACGGGGACTTTATCGAACCGCTCGCGGCCGCGGACGACTTCTATGTTCGAGAAATCGGCGACGCACCGCTCCCCCTGCCGGGGTGACGATCGCACAAACGGAAGCAGCGCCCCGCATCGCGAGGGTGCGGAACGCTGCGACGAATTTTCGACAGTCAACGCGGGCGTCAGCCTCCGGTGACGTCGGCCGTCTTCATCTGCTCGGCGGCCACCTGTTCGTAGTGCGTCCGCAGTTCGTAGATCAACCGGCTCGCCTCGTACCGCAGTGCGAGCTTCGGTGCAATGTTCTTCATCCGCACCAGCGCCGGTTCGGCCAGTCGTCCCATGGCGAGCAGCTCATCAAATGTCGGCTGCATCATCACCTGCCGCATTTCGTCGCTCGCCTCCTGCTGCGCGGCCGCGTCACGCACGGTCTGGCTCCGCGCGACGAGATCGAGAATCCGCTGCTCTTCGCTCGGCGTCATGATCTCCATCCGGCCGACGAGCACGCGCACCAGTTCCTGCGGAGCGGGGCTGAGCTGCAGCGGCAGCAGTTCGTCGGTGATCCTGCGGGGGACGACGTAAAACAACCGCGTCCCCTCTTCGCCAAACCACGACGACTCCCAGGTTTGCACCATCGATTTGGCTTCCTTCGCATACAGCCCCTCGGCTGTCAGCACCGCCTCGACCGCCTGTTTGAGTTCATCGACGGTGGACGCCTTGTCCGGCAGGGCCATCGTGAGTGTTTCCCCGGCACGCACGCCGTCGCACCACTCAAACCGCACCGTCTCCCCCTGAATGTGCACGAGGAACAGCCCGCGCACCTCGTCCGGCCCGGCATTCACCAGCTGGAACCGGCCGTCGGCCAACGCCTTGAGATCGAGCGGCAGCTCGAAGTTCCCCAGGCCGCGATAGAACAGGAACTTCTCGAAGAAGTCCCCCGTCGGGAGCGTCAGCCGGTTCTCGTCCGGTTCCTGGTGCACGTGGACGAGCGCGGCGTCGGTCTCGCGGGCATAAGTGTAATGATTTTCGACGTCCGATTGCGGGACGAGCGCGCGCATCACGCGGTCGTTGATCCGGGCCGCCAGCGCCGGATCGGTGACGTTCGCCTGCAGGCGGTCGGTCGGGATCAGCCGTACTTTTCCCCAGTCGACCATCGAATTGCCGAGCGGCTCCCCTTTCATGGCGGTTTCCCAATCGAACTTGGGGAGCATGCTGGCGACCGGAGGATAAAACTCCGTGATCAGCCCCTTGGGAAAGTCGACGCGCACGTTTACATCACGTTCGGTGTCGGTGTAGAAATAGAGCACCGGCGTCTCCATCCGCTGGTAGGCGCTGTAGCTCACCTTGGCAAACGGGCACGGCAGGCCGCATTGCTCAGCCCGGTCTCGGACGAAGGGGGGCAGGTCGTCGTCCACCAGCGGGCGGAACTCCAGCTTGACGCCATTTGAGCCGGAAAAGCTGGTGAAGGTGCCCCATTCGTGGACGACATAGTCGGCAGTGGTTCCGGATTCTTCAGTCGGCGCGGAGACAGTCGGCGCCGCCTGCGCGCCGTCCGGCCGCTGAAAACCGATCCCCGCGCACGCACACAACACGCCGGCCGCCGCCAGAATTGAGAGGGAACGCATCGCACGGTCTCCTGAGGGATGCAAGTCGGGCCTTCCTCAGGGAGTAGAACGGCGGCCGGGGGCGACTGGCGGATTTCTGTCAGGATTTCGAGAAACAGCCGCGCGATGAATATCGGCGGAACAAGTGAAGATCGAACCGCAGCCGCTGTCACGCGTTGTCGCGGAACAGCTCGGGATCGATCCACGGATGCCGTCACGTGTCGCTTGTTCCGCGGATATGCATCCGCGGCTGCTTCGGACTCATTCCCGTTCCGTCAGCCACCGTTTGACGTTGCGGTACGACGAGGCCGCACAGTACTCGTCCACGATCTCCTGATACTTCGCATAGCCGTCGTCGCGCCGGCCCTGCTGGAACGCAGCACGGGCTTCGCCGAGCGCCTTTTGGGCGGGACCCTCGTGCCCGGCGCGGACGGCCTCAAACGCCTGCATCACCTCGCGGGCGGCGGGAGCGAACTCGAAGTCGTCGCGGAACGCGAGCAAACCGTCGATCCAGGTTTTCCCCTCGTCATTGCGGATTCGGGGCAGGAACTCCTCGGCGCCGGCACGGGCCCGGGTATTGACCTCGTCCAGCAGCCGGTCAAGCCTTGCTCGTGTGGCGTCATCGATGGCATCGGCCTTCAGCGTGTGGGCGCGATTCAGCGCGGCCACTGCGTCCCGATTTCCCCCAGCTTCCTTCATGCGCTGCTCGGCGAAGTCCACCAGCCGCGCCGCGTCGTCGGTCGCCTGCGCCTCAAGCCAGCGGATCGCCTGATCCACGGGCAGTCGTGCGAACATGTGCCCGGCCCCGGAATCGTCCGCGAAGAAACGGAACGCCGGCCAGCCCGCTTCCCCGAACAGCGTCGCGCCATATTCACCCGAACTGAAGCTGACGGCGGGATCGTTCTTCCCGTGCACGATCACCAGTGGCACAGTGCGCTGGGCGGCGCGGAGCGCGTCATCGGCGTACGCGCCCGGCTCGCATTGAAAGATCACACCGGCGGAAATCGGGAATGCGCCGGCGATCTGTTCTGGAAAGTTCATCAGCAGGCTGTACGTCAGGAAACCCCCCTGCGAGTGGCCGCCGACGAGATACCGGGCGATTGGATACTCCTCCCGAAGTACCTGGAGGGCCTCAGCCACAAGGGCCGGACTTTCGCGATCGGTGCCCGGGTACCCGTTGAACGTGCTCCGGCCGACGTAATTGACGTAGGTGTAATTGAACCGTGGATCGTCCCCCGTATCCGACGGCCTCTCGCCGTTGATGCCGATGAGCAGGTAGTCCCGGGCGATGTCGGGCCACGCCGCCGCAATCGTGTTCACATACGACTTCCCGTTCATGTTCGAGCCGTGGAGGATGACGATGGCGGGCCATTTCCGGCCGTCCCCGTCCACGTAGCCTTCCGGTGCCCGCGCAGAATAGGTCAACAGTCCGCTGGTCGATCCGTCGACGATCTGGCCGGGCACGAGCGCGGCATGGCGCGTAAACTCCGGCGCACGCCGGCCCTGCCAGCCATACCAGCCGGGAAAGCCATTGGTGTTGGCCGCGCCGGCGAACGCGCCGCCGTCATTGGCGACGTCGAACCAGCCTGTGCCGGGGCGAAAGGCCTTGGACTCGAACTCGAACCTCCGCCCGGTCACTTTCCCCTTGATCTCGGAGGTGCCCCCCACGGCGTATCGCCCCCGCACCTCGTCGCCGGACTGCTCCAGTTCCATCAGGCCGAGGTCGGTGAGCCATAAACCGCCGAGAGCTGACTGTTTCCCGACGGGCGCCTCCGGGTCGGGCCGCCAACCGTCCCACCCGCCCGCGCGGCCGCCGCGAACCTGAAACCCGCCGTGGAACGAGTGTCCCGACTCAGCGAGTGTCCACTGCGCGTTTCCGCTCGACTGACCTTCCTTGTACTCGAAGGTCAGTTTGTGGTCCTCGACCGTCCCTTGAAGAGTGAACTCCCCGGCGTTGCCGTAGGTGCCGGTGACATCGTTCCCCGTCTGTTCGAGCTTGACGACGCCGTAAGACGTGCGCCATTCGCCATCAAAGGCCCCCTCCCCGGCCGTGACGGCCGGCGCAAGCACCAGACAACCCCACACTGCGATCCCCGACGCGTCGCGTGTCATGGCCGTACTCCCCTTGGTGCCTCGCGCGGATGGCCCGTCGGACCAGATTGAGTTGATCCGGCGGCAGTTGTGACTGGTGGATCCTCCCCGGATTTCCCAAAACGTGCCACCGTGCATCAGAATGGAGTAGTCGCCCGGGGCAGGTCAATCTACTGAATGGCAGAAACGGCGTATCCTGATCGAGACCGCAGGCATGACCGACGCGGAACTGGTCCGCCAGGCGCGTGACGGACAACCGACCGCGTATGAACAGCTTGTGCGCCGCTGGTCGGCGCGTGTGCTGGCAGTCTGCCATGCGCGCGTGCCGCGGCGCGACGTGGCCGAGGAACTCGCGCAGGAGGCGCTGCTCCGGGGCTACGAATCCCTGGCGTCGCTGGAGGCGCCCGAAAAGTTCGGGGCGTGGCTCCGGGGGATCGCCGCCCGAGTCTGCCTCGACTGGCTGAAGGCGCGGCAGTCGTCACAGGTGCCGTTCTCGACGCTCGCGGAAGGGCGATTCGAACAGATGATCCCGGAGGGGGACAACGGCCGGCATGAACAGATCGAACGGGACGAACACACGGGTCGCCTGCTGGACGAGATTGCCGGCCTGTCCGAGGAGCTGCGCGAAGTGGTCCTGCTGTATTACTACGAGGAGCGGACCTACGACGACCTGGCGTCGCTGCTGGGAGTCTCCAAGGCGACGGTGAACGCCCGGCTGGCGAAGGCGCGCGACGTGCTGCGCCGACGCCTCGCGCCGCTCATGAGGTAATGAAATGTCCTGTGACGAAATCCAGTCCCTGCTGAGCGCGGACCTCGACGGCCAGCTCGACGACGAGTCGCGGCCCGTGCTGGACGCGCACCTGGCGACGTGTGCCGACTGCCGCGCCGCCCGCGAGTCGCTGGCGGCGCTCGACGCCGCATTGGTTCGCGGCCTGCGCCCGATGCGGGCCCGCGCGGACGACGTTGCGGAGCGGACGATCGCCCGCCTGCGGACTCAGACGCAGCCACCTCCCCGCGCGCCAACGCGGCGCTGGATGGGCTATGTGCTGGCCGTGGCGGGGGGATATCTGCTGGCGGTGTTTCTGTCGCGCCCGCTGCCGCCGTCCGGAGTCCCCATACCGGACACGGTCGCACGGCTACCCGGCCACGAAGTCCCCGAGACAGGCACGCAGCCGCATGTCGTCGCGACGATCGTGGCGGTGACCGGACCGGTCCAGGTGCGGCGGCCGAAGGAAGAGGAATGGGTC
>CAZWGW010000322.1:0-7650 GCA_964633565.1 uncultured Planctomycetaceae bacterium | reverse complement strand
CCGGCTCAACGCTATTCCCTGGTGATGAATTCATCAAGGTTGAGCAGCACGCGCGACAGCCCGACCCACGCGGCGGCCTCGTCGGGCGTGGCGCCGTCAGGCAAGTTTGCCGGGCTTGCCTCCTTGGCTCGCTCCGCGTTTCGTGCGAACTCGTCCCGTTGCGCCTGCAGGAATTGCAGCAGTCGTTGCGACTCCGCGTCAGTCGGCTCGCGCCCCACGACGCACTGGAAGGCGTAGCGCACGCGTCCCGCGTCATAAGCCGGGGCTTCGCGCAACACGCGCAGCGCGAGCCCCTGTGCGAATTCCATGAAACCCCGGTCATTGGCGAGCGTCAGCGCCTGCAGCGGCGTATTCGAACGCACACGGCGCGTGCAGGCGGAGTTTGCGTCCGGTGCATCGAACGTCGGCATCATCGGGTGCGGACTGGACCGCCAGAACTGTGTGTACAAGCCTCTTCGGTAGCGGTCCTCCCCCTCGCTCTCTTTCCACGGCTTGGCGTTCTGCGTAAAGACGTAGATCCCTTCCGGCTGCGGCGGCTGGACCGGCGGGCCGCCGATCTTGTCGGAGAGCAGGCCGCTCGCGGACAGGCAGACGTCGCGGATGACCTCCGCCTCCAGCCGCACGCGCGTCTGCCGGGCGAGCAGCCGGTTCCGCGGATCGCGCGCCGCCAGATCGTCACGGACGTGTGACGACTGCCGGTACGTGGCCGACGTGGCGATCAGCCGCTGCAGCGCCTTCATCGACCAGTTGTTCCGCACGAGTTCGGACGCGAGCCAGTCCAGCAGTTCGGGATGAGTGGGCGTCGTCCCCTGCGTGCCGAAGTCGTTCTCGGTTTCGACCAGGCCGACGCCGAAGAAACGCTGCCAGGTGCGGTTGACGATGACGCGGGCCGTCAGTGGGTTCTGCGGATCAGTGAGCCAGCGCGCGAGGTCCAGGCGCGAAGCCGTTTCGATCCCCTCGGGCAGCGGCGGCAGAACGGAGGGGACGCCCGGGGCGACGGGAGCGCCCCGGCGGAGGAAGTCGCCGCGGATCAGGACGCACGTTTCGCGCGGCTGGTCGAGTTCCTGCATCACGAGCGTGCTGAGCATCTTGCCGCTGAGCGCGGCGCGCTGCTTCTTCAGTTCGTCGACACGTCCCGTGGCATCGCGCCACTCGATATTCCCCTTGAGGTAGAACGTCTTGAGCTGTTCCCGTTGTTCGGCCGTCCGCTGATCGGCGGCAACGGCCAGGATCTGCCGCACGGCGTCGGAAATCAGCAGAGACTCGGCCGGCGCATCCGTCACCGCGAGCCGGAACCGGCCGATCTGATAGCCCTTGTTGAGGGGCGTCTCGTGCCGCAGGCGGAACGTCCACGTCTGGCCGCTCGTCGAGGCGATGGGCGTCGGCGGGATGAACGCCGCCTCGCGGCGCACGTTCATGGAACCGGACGCCACGTTGATCGCCCACCCGGTGGTGAGGTCGCCGTCCAAGGCGTGCGCGACGGGATAATTCTCCTGTGAGTGATCGGCGACGGCGTCGGCCAGTGCCTGCCGGAAGGGGGTCTCATCCGCGGTCGGGTCGGTCCCTTCCGGGCGCACGGCCAATTCCACTTCGGTCAGCACGAAGTTTCCATTCGCCGCCAGACCGGGGCCGCGCTTCGGCAGCGCGTCGTCGGGGAGCACCTCCAGGCGGATGGCGCTGACCGCGGGGAGCGGCGAGTGGAACTGGACGTCATACACGTCGTACTCGGGGATTTTCCCCCGCACGAGCAGCGAGTCGTCGTCAATCCGGGTGATTTCCGCGCCGTTCTTCGACGTCCACTGCACCGGCGGGACGACGTGCCAGGTGACCTCGCCGACGTTCGAGTGTTTCGCTTCCCAAGCCGGCATCTGCTCCAGCAGGGCCTGTTCGAGCGACTGCTTGTGCTGTTCGGCCGTGGCCAGTTCCGACTCCAGCCGGGTCCGCTCGGCCGCCTGTTCGGGGGTCGGAAGTTCCAGTTTCGGCGCGAGTCCGGCGGCGTCGTTGCTGTCGGCCGTGTTATTGAACACGGCGAACATCCGGTAAAAGTCGCGCTGCGTGAGCGGGTCGAACTTGTGGTCGTGGCACTGGGCGCAGCCGATTGTGAGCCCCAGCCAGACGGTGCCGGTGGTGCTCACGCGGTCGACGACGTTCTCGGTGCGGAACTGTTCGTCGTCCGTCCCGCCTTCCTCATTGGCGAGCGTGTTGCGGTGGAAGCCGGTCGCGATGAGCTGGTCCGTCGTCGGCTGCGGCAGCAGATCGCCGGCCAACTGCTCGATCGTGAATTCATCGAACGGCATGTCGGCATTGAGCGCCGCGACGACCCAGTCGCGGTACGGCCACATCGTGCGCGGGCCGTCGATCGTGAAGCCGTTGGAGTCGGCATAACGCGCCGCGTCCAGCCAGTGGCGGCCCCACCGCTCGCCGTAGTGCGGCGACGCGAAGACCCGGTCGACGAGCCGCTCATACGCCCCGGGCGCCTCATCCGCCACGAACTGTTCCACCTCGTGCGGCGCCGGAAGCACACCCAGCAGGTCGAGATAGACGCGGCGGATCATTGTGACGCGATCGGCCTCGCCCGACGGCTGCAGCCCTTCGTCGGCCAGTCTGGCCTGGATGAACGCATCGATTCCGTTCCTCAGCCGCGAGCCATGCTCGAGACGGGGGATAGAGGGGCGCACGATCGGTTGAAACGCCCAGTGGTCGCTGTGAATGCGGCCCCCTTTCTCGGCGACTTCATCTGCGGGATGGGGCACTCCCTGATCGATCCAGCGGCGGAGAACGTCAATCTCCTGCTCGCTGAGCGGGGGTTTGTCGAGCGGCATCCGCGAGATCTCATCCGACGTGCCGGTGACGGCCGCAATCAGCCGGCTCTCTGCGCTTTTTCCAGGCACGATGGCCGGGCCGCTGTCACCCCCCTGAATGGCCAGCGCCGCCGTGTCGAGGCGCAGTCCAGCCTGCTGCTTGTCGGCGCCGTGACAGATAGAGCAGTGCTGCACGAGCAGCGGTTTGACGTCGCGAACGTAATCGACGTCGGCGTTCGCGGGCGCTTCACCGGCGCGGACCGGCACCGCGGTGCAGAGCAGCAGCAGAGCGACGAGTCGGCGAGACACACGCAACGTGGCAATGACAGGCGCGGGAGGCCGCATGGCGGGGTCGGCCGGGTGGGTGTGGGCAGGAACAGGCAGGAACTCATTCAGTCTAACATGGGCGGAGTGCACGGGGCAACCGGCATGCGCTAAGGCATCCACCATGCATTCAGCTTCCCGCGCAACGTCGCCACCGTCTCCGCATGTGACTCCGCCACATTACGTGTCTCATGAGGGTCGCTCCTCAGATCATACAACTCCACGCCCTGCGTCTCGTCCACCGGCACAATCAGCTTCCAGAAACCCTCAATACACCAGCGGTACATCAGTCCCGGCGCCGCGCGATGGATGTCCGGCACGTCGTGCTCGAAGATTTCGCCGCACAGCGTGTCCCGTTCCGATTTCCCGACGTTCGCGCACACGTCGAGCAGGTTCAGCCCCTGCATCGACTCCGTCGGCTCCATCCCTGCCGCCGCCAGGATCGTCGGCGCCAGGTCAATGCTGCTCACCAGCGTCTCCTCGTACCGGGCCGGCGCGACTTGCCCCGGCCAGCGGAGCATGATCGGCGTCCGGATGCCGCCGTCGTAGGGCGAGCGCTTGCTCTTCGGCGCGTGCTGCGGCGAGTCCGGGTTCTGGATCCAGCCGTTGTCGGTGACGTAGACCACGAGCGTGTTCTCCGCCAGGCCGTGCTCGTCGAGATAACGCAGCAGTTCGCCGCACGTCTCGTCCCACCACTCGCACATCGCCTGGTAGCGGGCGACGTGGATTGATTTGCCCTCGGCCGTGTACTTGTCGAGCAGCCGCTGCGGCGGGTTGTGCGGGGAATGCGGCAGCATCGGCGCGTACCAGAGAAACCACGGCTTGTCCCGCGCCTCGGCCAGGAAGTCGTAGATCGGCTGCAGTCCCTCGCGGCCGATTTTCAGCCCCTCGTCCCCGTGCCGGCCGCCGCGCGACTGGTCGCCGTGCGTCATGCCGTGCGTGAACCCGCCGCGGCGGTATTCCCCTTCCCACCATTTTCCCGTCTGCAGCGAGAGATACCCCTTGTCGGCCAGCAGCCGCGGCAGTGTGGGGACGGCTTCAATGTGCCTGATGTACTCGGCGTTGAGCCGCAGGTACTCGGGGTTGCGACCGGGCGCGCCGGTCTGTCGTGAGCGTCCCGGGTCGTTGCCGGTGATCTTGCTCTGGTGCGGGTAGAGTCCCGTGATGAGCGTCGCCAGCGACGGCCGGCAGAGGCTGTCGGGGACGTACCCGCGCGGGAACACGGCGCTCTGCGACGCCAGCCGGTCGAGGTGCGGAGTCTGGATCGTGTCGTGTCCCATGAAGCCGTAGTCGGTCCACGCCTGGTCATCGGAGATGATGTACAGGATGTTCGGAGGCGCGGCCTGGGCGGCGCGGGCGGCGAGCAGCAGGAACGCAAGCGTTGTGAGGAATCGGCACATGTGGGAAAAGCCAGATGCAAGGCGTCAGGAGTCAAGGGAAACTGATGATACCAGCGACTGCGCTCAGAGACATCCACCTGGAGTTGGAGTCCAGCCTCCCCTCGTTCCCAAACTTCCGTTTGGGAACGCCGGCACTCGAAGCTTCGGCTTCGTCGACCTGTGTCTCGCCGGCTTGCGAAACGGAAGTTTCGCGTACAGTGCGTTCCCAAACGGAAGTTCGGGAACGAGGACACCACGGCCTGAACTCCAACGGCAGATCTTGACCGGTTCGTCGACTGTGCGTTAGAAGGCCGCGCGGTTTCTGCAACCCGGCGTGACGGCGGCCCTGCGGCCGCAGGGTAACGGGATGTCCCACTGGCGATGGCTGATCGTCTGGCTGTGCGCCTCCGCAGCGGCTGCGGAGGAATGGTCCTCCACGTCCACGAATGACCTGCCCGAAGTCACGGCAGCGCGTCCGGCGTCATCCAGCGGACAGGGGCCGGCGATTCATTCACCGACTCCACTGCCACCGGCAGATTCTGCCGCGGAGACGTCTCGCGACTCCCAAGGTACTCCGAGCCAGGGGACCATCGCGCCCACGCCCCCAGACCCGACGACGTCGCCGCCCGGCGCCACTCCGGCCGCGCCGGAGATCATCTTCGACGATGTGGCACACGAGTGGTCCAACGACATCCTGGCGGGCGAAGCGCTGATCTGGCGTGAATTGCGCAGTTCGCTGGAGATCCTGCCGGGTGACGGCGACACATTCGGTCTGACGACGATCGGCTTTGGCAGCCTGGCGGTGGCGAACGGCAGTCTCTCGGCGTCGCAGGTCACAGCGGAAAAAGGGCCTCAGGTCTGGTTCGCCCCCCGCTTCGGCTGGCATTTCCTGAGCGGACCGCGCACGCCGGACCTGCCGCCGCAACTGTACACGCTCAACCTGGAGTTCGGCTTCGCTGCGCCGGTCGACACGGACACGACGGCGCACCTCCTGATCACGCCAACCTGGACGACCGATTTCCACACCAGTGGTGGCGAAGCATTCCGGGTGATCGCGGGGGGTCTCGTCACGCGGCGCGTCTCCTCGGACTGGCTGCTGGGGGCCGGAGCGATGTATCTCGACCGCCCCGACCTGCCCGTCCTGCCGCTGGGGGGCGTCCGGTGGTCGCCGGGGGACAACTTCGAACTCGACCTCATGATTCCCCGTCCCCGCGCGTCGTTCCGGTTGCGCCGCGAACCCGACTCGCGCGATGAGAGCTGGCTGTACGTCGGCGGCGACCTGGGGGGCGGATCGTGGGCGTTCGAGCGTCCCGGCGGGTTCGACGACCGGGTCGGTTACATCGATCTGCGACTCGTCGGCGGAATCGAGTGGCGGGGTGGCGATGGGACGCGTGCCGCGTTCGAGGCGGGCTACGTCTTCGACCGCCGGCTGGAGTTCGACCGCGGTCCGGGAGACCAGGACCTCCCCGGGACGGCCGTGATCCGCATGGGCGCCAATTACTGAGCCGCGCCGGCCGGTCCCTTGCTGAATCTGCGCCGACACGATAAGCGCTGGCAAGTGAGGCGCTTCGTGCGCTCCCTCCGCTGACTCGATGCGACTTTCGCCCGATTGACAAGGATTCCAATGGACTTCGCGGTCCTCGGCGATGATCCCGCCTGTCTGCCGCTGGTCCGCGCGATCGAGGCGTCGCAGCGGCATCGGATCACGGCCATCGCCGACTGCGCGCGGATCGCGGCGGATCTGGCAGCCGCCGCACCAGGCGCACGACTCTGCCCGGACTGGCAGGAGTTGCTGGTCGTCCCGCAACTCGACGCGGTCGTCGTCAGCGGCCATCGACAATCCGTGCTGGAAGGCGCGCGGCTGTTGGCCGGCGCCGGAAAGCACCTGCTGCTGTTTCCGGACGCCCGCCAGGGGGCCGCCTTCGCGTACGACCTGCTGCCCATATATGACGAGCGGCAGGTCAGACAGATGCCCGTCTTTGCGCACCGCTTTGCACATCAGTGGCGCGAATTGCAGGCCCGCATCCGGTCGGGCGGACTCGCCGGCCTGCGATACCTGCAGTTGGAGGAGTCGCAACCCGCCGATGCGGCAGGCGGCCTGCTCTCGCTGACGGCGGTCGACAATGCGCTGCTGCACGACAGCGACCTGCTGCGCTGGCTGGCCGGTGACTTTTCGCAAGTGACCTGCCTGCAGACCGGTGCGACCACGGACGGCGCGGCGCTCGTCACCGTCACGCTCGCCGGGAGTGGGGTCCCTGAAGCAACCTGGACGATGCGCGCGGCGCAAGGTCAAGCCCGCCGGCAGTTGACGGCGGCGCTGCAGGGAGCGGCGGGCGAGACGGTTTCGGATCAGCCCCATGCCGAACCGCCGGTGGACGTCTGCGTCGCGGTCCTGCAGCAGTTTGAGCAGCACGTGTCGGGGCAATTGATCGGCGCCGACTGGCCGGACCTCGTGCGGGCGTTTGACATTGTCGACGGAGCGCGGCGTTCGGTCCGGCGACGCCGCACGGTCGAGTTGAGCCGCGAGGAGATCTCCGAGCGGAGCCAGTTCAAGACGCACATGACGGCCCTGGGCTGCGGACTGCTCGGCTACACGCTGGTCGGCGTCGTTGCGGCCCTGCTCGTCGGCAAACTCTGCGATCCGCGCGACGCCGCGCAGCTCCGTTCCGAAGCAGCGGGGTTCGTGATTCATCGCGATGAGTTCGCCGCCGGCTCGGCGATGTTGACGAAGGCAGGCGAAACACATCTCGCTGACCTGGCCGCCGCCCTGCGCCGCACGCCGGCGGAGATCATGGTCGAGGCCGAAGGGGGGGACCCGGCCGCCGTGTTGAACGCCGCCCGTCGTGCGGCGGTCGTCGACTGGCTCAAGTCACGGAAGCAGGTGGATGTCGACAATCGGACCGTCGTGCGCGCACTGGCTGGCCAGGTGTTCCGGCGGGTGATGATCGGCGTGTGGCTGGCGGTGTTCCTGCCGCTGGGGCTGTTTCTGGCGCTGCAGGGGCTGATTGTCATCGCACGGCCGGCCGGCGAGAAGGAGCCGGTCCAAAAGTAGTTACCGTTCTCCTACGCCAGAATCTCCCGCACGACCTCCCCCTCCACGTCCGTCAGCCGGAAGTCCCGGCCGTTGTAGCGGTACGTCAGCCGCT
>CAZWGW010000321.1:0-7656 GCA_964633565.1 uncultured Planctomycetaceae bacterium | reverse complement strand
CGACGAGCTGCTGCCGGGAACCCAGCCGGTTGAGCGTGAGGCCCGACGTCAGTTCAAAGTTGGGGACCTTGAACGGCCCCTCGACGGCCGGATCAGCCTGCGATTCAAAGGGTTTGTAGCCCGGTCCGAGATACGCGGCGTCGGTTCCAGGCACCATTCGCGGGATCATCACGTAGGCCGGCAACTCCGGAGAGGACTTGCCCAGTTGTTCAGCGACGATCGAACCGCAACTCGGATGGACATTCTGATCGGGATTGGGCCCGGACGGATACCCGGTGAAACAGATCTGGTCCGCCGCCGAGTGGCCGGCGTCTGCGTGATACAGGCTGCGGATGATCGACCATTTGTGCATGATCGCCGCGCACCGCGGCAGCATATCGGTCAGTTGGATGCCCGGCACGGTGGTCGACATCGTGCCGAAGTCGCCCCGATATTCCTGCGGCGCATCGGGCTTCGGGTCCCACATGTCAATATGGCTGGGACCGCCGCGCATCCACAGAATGATGACGTTGTTGGCCTGTTTGCCGTGTGAGACCGCTGCGCTCGATTCAGACCGCAGCAGGTCGGTCAACGTCAGCCCGGCCGTCCCCAGCGCGCCCGCGCGCAGAAACCCGCGCCGCGTGATGCGGGCGAGTTGACGCAGTTCCGGACAGGCGCGGTTCAGGGACGCAGTCATGACGCCTCACAAGTCTCGCGGCAGCGTGCGGGTCTCCACATTCCACATATATCGACGTTCATTGATGAATGCAATTGGCGTTTTCCGCCCTGCCCGTTCAGTTGTGCCCCCGCCCCGTGATCCGGACCGACCCCGCTTCGTGCCGGAACATCTGCTCAACCAGTCCCCGCTGGTAGACGATCCCCAGCACTCGGCCCTGATCGACCACTGCTCCCTGCACCTCCCCCGCCGCACGCAGCACCTGCAGCGCCTCCAGCTTGCTTGCCTGGCGCTCGATCTGTGGTAACGTCCGAAACAATGCCAGAACAGGCTTGGTCTGCAGGGCCACTTCCCACACACGCAGATAGGCATACCACGTCCGGTCTCCATCCGACCGGCGGACCGTGACTGTCGGTAGCCCGAACCGTCGGGCGTAATCCAGCACCTGCTCGCGTGTGGCGCGGTCGTCCACCCCCAGCATGCGGTCGCTCGGAATCATGGACGCCAGGACCGATTGCGGAGCGACCTGCAGCAGCCCGGCCGCCAGCCGCGTCTGCGCTTCGGTCAACACCCCTTCGCGGTGGCCGTGCCCCACAACCTGCGCCAGCCGGTTGCGTCCCAGCACGAGGTCCAGCGGCTGCTCCTCGCCGGGCCGCAGTTTCTCCAGCAGACGGGTCACGCCCACCAGCGGCCACGTCGCCGGCAGGAACAGCACAAAACAGGCCCGCAGCCATTTGATTTCGCGCCGCAGAAATGCCCAGGGGGCGCGGTAGTACACGCTTTTGGGCAGAAGCTCCCCCAGCAGGAAAATGACCGGCGAGATCAACAGCGTCGCCATGATCTCCAGCCATTCGGTCTCATGGATAAAGACCAGGACCACCGCCATGCTGACCGCGCAGGTGATGAGGTAATGCGCGATGTTGTTGCCGATCAGCGTTGTGGCCATGAAGTACGCCGGATGCTGCGTAAACCACAGCAGGCGGCGCGCCGCCTTCTGGCCGGCCTGTGCGTCGATCATCAGACGGGGGAGGCTCAGACGGTAGAACCCCGTTTCCGACCCGCTGAAGAATGCCGACAGCCGCAGCCCCAGCGCGAACAAGAGCGCGATTTTCAACAGGCGGAGCCAGTCGTTCACCGTTGCCTCCCCTGCTCCGCGGCCGGCGGCATCGGCTGCGACGCCATCACGCGCACACGGCCGCGTTTATCGGCATCGATCACGGTAATGTCCCAGCCGTGCCACCGGCACTTGTCCCCGACGACGGGGATTCGCTCCAGTGTGTCGTGAAACAGCCCCGCCACCGTCAGGAGCCCGTCGACGGTGGGCTCATAGTCCACTCCCACCCGCAGCGCCAGGTGCCTGAGCGTCGTCAGGCCGTCGACGTGAAACCGACCGGGGGCCACCTCCAGCACCGGCTCACGGTGCAACACGCGTTTCGCGCGGCCCGGCAGTGGCGACAGGATCGTCTCGACGAGGTCCTCGTACGTGACCACGCCCATGGTCTCCCCGAGTTCGTTGACGACGGCCGCGACCGAGGCCAGTTCGTCGCGCATCTGCTCCAGCGTGTCGGCGAGCGTGGCGCACCAGGGGACGTGCACGACGACTTCCGCCGCGGATTCAATGTTCCGATCGGGGATCGCCGACAGCGTATCGAGTGGTACGGCGGAACGGATGGTGTCCGGCGCGTCATCGCGGAGCAACAGATAACCTGCGGTCGGTGGTTTGCCGCGGAGCTGATCGAGATGCACCGGTCCCTTCCAGACGGTATAGGTCCCCCGCGGCCGCATCACCTCTTCAACTGTGATCTCGGACAGGTCCAGAATATTGTGCAGCACCTGCTGCTCGTGGCGGATGAGATCGGCGCCGACGTCCGAGGATTCGATCGCCCGCTCCAGGTCCGTGACGTCGAGATACGGCTCCTGCCGCAGGTTCGGCCAGATCGTCCGTCGCAGGATGCGCGTCGTCCCCGCCAGCGAGGGCGCTAGCGGGTCGATCAGCCGCACCGCGAGCGCCAGCGGCCAGCCCACCAGTACGGCAATCGGCCGGCGAAAGACGACCGCCGCTCCCTTGGGCAGCACTTCGCCGAACACAATCAGTGCAGCCACCGCCAGCACTCCCAGCACTCCCGCGGCTGCGGTCTGCTCCGCCTGCACCAGGCGGCGTGCCGTGACGACGCTGACCATGAAGAACGTCAGATTGACGACGAGGTTCCAGAACAGGATGGCTGTCAGCAACCGCTCCGGATCCTTGAGCAGCGCGGCCACGATCCGCTCGCGCGGGCGTCCCACCTGGAGCGCCCGCAATTCGTCACGAGACAGGTAGAACAAGGCCGTCTCGCTCGCCGAAAAGAACGCCGACGCCACGGCGAGGAACGCCATGGCGCACAGGCCGGGAAGCCAGAACGGGGCTGCTTCAAGAAACTGGTTCATCCTCGTGCGGGGCGTTCGGCCGGCCTGCGTGACGCGGCCGGCGTGGCGACGGCCGCACAGCGGGCACTGCGCATCGTCTATCCCTGGTCTCGCGTCGAGCGCCCCAGCGCCGCGTCAAATTCACTGATCGCCGGAACCAGCATCGCCACCGTGGTAAAGCCGTACGCGGACGCCACCACCAGGAACACCCCCAGTGTATTGTCCAGCAGAAAGGCCGTGATCGCATAGAACGTGCAGAACGGCAACAGAAACGCCGAAGTCTTCAGCGCCGGCGACGGGTTCTGCCGCGTCAGCGACGCGACAAGCGCAAGGCTCCCTCCCAGAACAAACACGAGGAATGGCAACAGCGACAATGCGTAAGAGGCGCGCGCCTCCACGACCAGCATCATGCAGATGAAGATCCCGATGAACAGAAAGAATACGGTCCCCAGGCTGTTGGCAATCGCCGATCGTGAACTCCCGAATGAGAAACCGGAATGCAGGCCGAGCATCGCGGAGAACAGTGCCAGCGAAATCAGGCCTCCCAGGACATACACGGCGTATTCCAGCGACAGATGGCCGCGGTACCAGCTCACCCCGAGAAAGAGCACCGGCACCGCCAGCACCTGCCAGGTGTTGTAGAAGATTCCGCCCAGTTTGCCGAACACGAATTCCCGCGCGGAGATGTCCGTCACCAGCAGCAGTTCCAGGGTCTGTCCGTCCCGTTCGGACGTCAGGGCCGTGACCGCCTGCGCGTTCAGCAGCAGCAGGGCCACCAGCGACAGTCCCACAAAGGCGAAACCTTCGCGGCTGATCATGCCCAGCACGAGCCCCGTCTCGCCGGACGTCCTCCAGAGTTGCCAGACCGCGAACGACGCGACCACGAAGTACGCCAGCTTGATCAACAGCACCTTGCGTCCGTAGGCCCGGGTCTGGATTTCGCGCCACACCACGGGGTTCTCCCAGACCGCGCGGTGCCGCTTCCGCTCGACGACCCGCGCTTCCTTCTGTGCCTGTTCGAAGACCGCCTGCGACGGGTTCCAGACGCGCAGTCGCACGATGGTTGTTCCCATGAGCGCGGCCCCCACCAGCGAAAGCGCCAGCACCGGACGCCACGCCGACAACTCCGGGACCGGGACGTCGGGCCGGGCGAGTGGATCAAGTAACTCGCCCAGCGCACGGTATGGATTGAGCAGCCCGGCAATGTTCCCCATGGCGCCGGCGCCCGCCAGCGCGCTGGTCGCCTCGATCGCCCCCAGGAACAGCACCACGCCCAGCACGCCGATGGCCAGTGTCTGAAACGTTTTTTCGCGCCAGAACGCCACCAGTGAACCCCAACTCCCGGCGGCCAGGCCCGCCGCCAGGCACAGTCCTTCCAGCCACAGCACTTGCGCAAACGTCACGCCCCCCAGAATGCGCACCATGCACAGCACGGGCAGCGACGCCGCAATCAACACGACGACCGTCAGCAGCCCCGCCAGCAACTTGCCCAGCACGAGTTCCCGATTTCGCAGGTCCGTCATCAGCAGCAGGATCAGCGTCCGCCGGTCCTTTTCCTGAGCGACGTTCGACGTCCCCAGCAGCAGCCCCGCCGCGATGACGACCGAGAGCTGCACCACGGCGAACAGGTTGAACACAAACTTGCCGAACCGGGCCACGTCGCCGACGTTGCGCGCCGGCTGAAACCCGAAGGTCACGTGTCCGGCCGTATACATCAGCACGACGAGCACGGCCACGTATCCGGCACGGATCAGGTAGTGCTTGAACTGGCGCGGGGCAATCAACCACTCTCGAGCGAAAATCGGTCCGGCAAACAAGCGGGGCTCCCTTCAGTCGAACAGATAACTGACCGACTCGTTCCGGTGAATCCGGCGGATCGCCTCCCCCAGCAGCGGTGCCACGCTCACCATCCGCAGGTTGGGCAGGCGATGCGGCTCGTTGCGCGGCAGGGAGTCGGTGACGACCAGTTCCTTGATCGGGGCCTCCGCCAGCCGGCTCAGTGCGTTGCCGCAGAACAGGGCGTGGGACGCTCCCACATACACGGCCCGGGCGCCGTGGCGAAGGGCGACGTTGACGGCCCCCACGATCGACGATCCGGTGCTGATCAAGTCATCGAATATAATGGCGGTCTTCCCCTCGATCGGACCTCCGATCAGGTTCGCCTGCCTTGTCTCCGTGGCGCTGGAACGCCGCTTGTCGACGATGACCAGCGAGCCCCCCAGGTGTTCCAGGTGCTGCAGTGCTCGTTTGATGCTCCCTTCGTCCGGACTGACGATCACCAGTTCGTCCCGGGGAATTGACAGCGACCGGAAGTAATCGTCCAGGATCGGCGCGGCAAACAGGTGGTCCACCGGCAGGTTGAAAAACCCCTGGATCTGTGCCGCGTGCAGGTCAATCGTCAGCACCCGGTCGGCCCCGGCGCCGGTGATCAGGTTCGCGACCAGCTTCGACGTGATCGGTACGCGCCCCGCATCCTTCCGGTCCTGGCGCGCGTAACCGAAATACGGCAGCACCACCGTGATCCGTTCGGCGCTGGCACGCATGCAGGTGTCGATGAGGATCAGCAGTTCCATCAGGTTCTGGTTCACCGGCGGGCCGGTCGGCTGGATCAGAAACACATCCCTCCCGCGGATGTTCTGATTCAACCGGACGCTGGTCTCCCCGTCCGGGAAGTCCGACAATTCCACCGCCGCCAGCGGCACACCAAGATACTCGGCAATGTCCGTCGACAATTGCGGGTGCGCGCGGCCGGAAATCAACGTGAGGTGGTCGTACATCGTCGGGGAAGAGCGTGGGGCTGGCCCGGACGGCGCCGACCAGGCCGAAGCGATTATAGCAGCCCCCTTCCCCAGTCACAGGTCCTCGCGTGGATAGCATTCAGGAACGAAACACAATGACGAGCTTGCCAGCAACACCGGCGACGGGCGCTGTCCACATTCCGCAGATTGATGTCATCTGCCGGGGAACGCCGGCCGAAATGGGCCGCCAGCAGGGAGAGGCCCTCCGCACCAGCATCGCCGGTGCGGATCGCGCCGTCGACGAACTGGAAGCGTTTCGTCTGCGGCGTCCATTGTGGCTTCCGCATGTTCTGTTTCGCCGGTTTGCGGAAATCCGTGCCCGGCGGTTCCTGGACCGGGCGCTGCAGGGAACCCCGGCCGGCGATCGTGTCTGCGGCATTGCAGCCGGCGCCGGGCAGCCGCTGCGAAGGCTGGCGCTGCTCAATGCGCTGGAGCCGGTGCTTTCGTCGCTGGCCGACATCACCGAGGTCGGTCCGCTCGGCGGCTGCACGGCCGTCGCCGTGCGTGGCTCCCGTTCCACGACCGGCGAACCGCTCATCATCCGCAACTTCGACTACCTGCCGCTCGTGCAGCCCTTCTATATCATGCGTGAATCACATCCGCGGAGCGGCCAGTCCTCCCTCGAATTCACGGCAGCGCCGCTTGCGGGCACGGTCGACGGCGTCAACGACAGCGGCCTGTGCATCACGTTCAACTATGCCTTCGCCACCGATGCGGCGTCGCCGGCCCCGCCGATCTCGGTTCGCATCTCCGAGGCCCTGTCGAGCTGCGCGACCGTCGCGGAGGCCGCCGGGCTATTGGCATCACGTCCCCGCTGGGGGGCGGGGCTGTTGATGCTGGCCGACGCCGCCGGTGATATTGCCGCGCTCGAACTGTCCAACACGCGATCCTGCCTGCGCCGCCCCGCACCGGGTGAGGACTTGATCTATCACTCCAACTGCTTTCTCACCGCAGGCATGCGCGGCGTGCAGATCCACGACGGCGCTGTCTACACGAACCGGGCCGCGACTCCAGTCCGGGGCACGCGTCCCCTGCAATCCCCGCAACGACGCGATGCGCGTCTCGCCGAACTGCTGCACGGCGATCACGCGCTCGGGTTCGCGGATCTTGCCGACGTGATGTCGGACCATGGCCGGGACGGCGTCCCGAGTGCCGATACGGTCTGCATGCACAGCGACTACTGGAGCACCACTGCGTCGCTCCAGTGGTTCCCCCGCGCGCGCAGCGTCAGGGCAGCGTACTCCCCTGCATGTTCCGCAGAGCACGTGGAGCTGGTGCTGTCGTAACGCCGGATGGGCACTGCCGCGTGGATGACATTTACGGGCAAGTCACGCACGAGGCGTCTAAAGGTCATATTCCTTGATCTTTCGGAACAGCGTCCGCTCGCCGATCCCCAGCAGCCGCGCGGCTTCCGCCCGTTTCCCGTCCGTCAATTCCAGCGCGCGGGCGATGTAGTACTTCTCGACCTCGTGCATCGATTTTCCGATCAGCGTGTCCGTCCCGCTGCCGGTGTGGGCCTCGCCGTTCCCTTCCACGTCCGCCAGAGGGGCGATGTCCGGCGGCAGGTCGTCGATGTCGATCAAACCATCGATGTCGAGTGCCAGCATCCCTTCGATCACGTTGCGGAGCTGCCGGATGTTCCCCGGCCAGTCGAACGCCATCAACGCCCGTTTCGCCCCGCGCGACACGCCCTGAGTTTCTTTTCCACTCCGCCTGCAGAACTCCTTCAAAAAATGATCGACCAGGAGCGGGATGTCCTCCCGCCGCTCGCGGAGCGGCGGGAGCGCGATGGTGACC
>CAZWGW010000320.1:0-7686 GCA_964633565.1 uncultured Planctomycetaceae bacterium | reverse complement strand
CGTTCAATACGAGTTCGAAAACCGACAAGAATTCATCCGAACCGCGTAACTTGGGTTAGCCGCGACTCGTAGAGGAGCGCGGCTCGATACACTTGTACAGTATACATGTGTTCTATATACTGTGCGTGATGGCTCAGAACGTGAGCCGTTGGCAATACACGCCGCGCTCCTCTACGAGTCGCGGCTAAACGGTCGTGGGCGTTCACGGCACGATCGTCGTCAGGTTGAACCGCACCCCCTTGTGAAATCCCACGCCGGCCGGTGCGCCGGCCATGCCGGTCAGATCGGCCACGCGCGTCACGCGGTCGGTGACTTCAATCGCCCCCATCGTCCCCTCGCGCGTGACGTACAGGAACGCCCCGTTCTCCGGCGTCAGTTTCTGCGACCCGGCGTCGTAATGCAGGAGCAGTTCGCCGACCGGCCGCCCTTCCGGCAGCGTCCCTTCGCGGACCAGCCGTTCGAGGTTCCGCAGGTCCCGCGGGCTGATCTCCCGCACCTGCATGTCGAAGGCGCGCAGCACGTAGCTCTGTGTGCCGTCGGGCGCGGTGTGCGTGACGCACATCAGGTCAACGCCGTGCTCTTTCGCCCAGGGACGTAGTCCGCCCTGCTCAACTGCCGCTTCATTCCGTGGAATGTCCTGCGGCCAGCGCGGCTGCAGGTCGGTGTCGAGGTCCATGAAGTGATGCAGGTACCGTCCGCTCTCGGCGGCGGGCGAAAGGACCATCCCGCTCCACCGTCCCTGCGTAGTGGCGTCCGGCCCGAGTTCCGTCATGGCCGGTGGGAGCGGTTCGTCGACGTCCGGCAGATTGACCCGCGCGCAGGCTTCGTCGTTCGTGAACTCCGCCCAGTGAGCCTCCCACCATTCCTTCCAGCGCAGCGCCTGTCGCCGATACAGGCGCCGTTGCAGGATCTGGCCGCGCGGGTCCGCGCTGAGATGCATGTGGTTCAGCGTCTCGTCGTCGAAATCCTGCCCCGTCAGCTTGTGCAGGGCGCCGAGGATCTCGCGAAACGGCCGCCCGAAACTGAAATGCCGCTCCCTGCCATCCGACAGGTCGTGCGCCTGCATGAAGTTCATGAGCTCCGGGTCAGCCACGTCCAGTCCGTAGTCGCTCGACGAGGGGAGCAAGGTCCTCGGCACGGCGCGAATCAGCGCGGGGACGGCCCGCGGGTCGCCGATCGCCCGCAGCGCAAAACCGAGGCGGCGTAGCAGGCGTTGTTCGGTCGTCTGGTCAAGCGCGTCGCACAACTGCGGGACGGCGTCGGGACCGATCTTCACCAGCTCGCGCATCAGCGAGCACCAGATCTCGGTTTCGTCGACGGTGTGGTTCAGTTTGCGGAACTCCCCGATGATCTGCGCCACGCGCTCTTCCGTCCGATCCGACAACCCGGCGACGATTTTCCGAGCCGCTGCCATTTTCTCCGCAGGGGTCTTCTCCGGCACGATAAGCATGTCCGCCTCTACCGTCTCCCCTGCTTTGACGACGATCGGCGCCTGTTCCTGCGTGTCCCACGCCATCCGCTCGCCGCGCGTATTGACGAGGAACGGGAAATTGTCCCCCGCCGCCCCCCGGATCGTGAATCGCCCCTCGTCATCCGTCATCGCCAGTCCCTGCGGCGAAATGACGCCCTTGCGCGGCGGATGTCCAGGTCCGAACAACCCGATGCGAATCGGATCTCCTTCCTCGGACCGTGCCACCGGCTTGCCCGTGGCGGTGTTCACCACGCGGCCGGAGATCAGCCCGCCCGTCGTCAGCAGCAGCGGTGGCAGCTCGATGTTTCGCCCGACCTGGCAGTCCTGGTCGGTGACGGCGACGCAGACCTGGTCCTCGGACTTAACCAGGAAGTTGTAGTCCCCCTCGGGGACCACCAGCTTGAAACGCCCCGCCGCGTCGGTGACGGTGAGCCGGTCCAGATGGGGATGGCGATTGTGTTCGGCCGCCACGATCACACCGGGCGCCGGTTGGCTGGTCGCCTTGTCCAGGACCTGCCCCGTTACGGCACAACCGTCCGGCACGACGAATTCGGCATCGGCCGGCAACATGGGCGCCGAAACCGTGGTCACCGGATAGTCCGGATGAATAACGCGGAACGAGACGCGGTCCGGCTGGGCGGGGTCCGGATCGATGGCCGGCAGATTCGACAGGGCGAACTGGCCATCCTCATCGGTCACGGTGCCGTTCACCCGCGGGATCGGCCGCATACCATAGTCCATGAAGATGGTCACCCCGACGATCGGCTCGCGCCGCTGATTGGTGAGCCGGCCGGTGAACACGGCCGATTCCCGGGCGATCGACACCACCAGGTCGCCGCGCGGGTGGACGCGGCGGAACATCTCCGGGACAAACGCGGTGGGACGCCCCTCCGCCTGTGCCACGACCATGTATTTCAGTCGATCGAACTCCATCTCGTCGCGCGGCCGGACCAGCCCCGTAAACTGAAACCGGCCGGCTTCGTCGCTCGTCGTCGAGGCAACCTCTTCCGGCGGCGCAACGAGTCCGCGCCCGGCGTACAGCCTCAGGCGTACGCCGGCCAGCGGCGACTGGTCGTCGCTCTCTACACATCGGCCGTGGATGACGTAATCGGCCTGTGCGGGCGGCGTCCTGGCCGGTGGCGGGGCTGGATCACCTGCCGCCCGCGCCGGTTGCTGTCCCGCGGCTGGACCGGCGTCATGGGCCGGCATCGCGTCCGTCAGCCCGAGCAGGCAGAGCAGCAGCGGCAGCGCCGCGGCGACCAGCGGACGGAACGGCGTGACGGCGGGCATCTGCAGGACACGCTGCATTCGTTTCGCCAGACTCCGCTGTGACGAGAATAGTCCAATCATGCCCGGCGCCATCGGCGAGGGGACGCGCCCGTTGACGAATCCCAGCAGCGTCTCGGCATAGCTGTGTGGATCGATTCCGGAACCGACAGCCAGCGCCAGATCGTCGCACGCCGATTCGCGCTCCGCGCGCATCTCGCGCAGCGTCCACCACACCAGCGGATTGAACCAGTGCAGCGTTCCGGCCGTGAGCAGCAGCCAGTTCGTCCACTGGTCTTTGCGCGCCACATGAGCCAGCTCGTGCGCCAGTACCTGTCGCAACGGCAGCAACGAACCCCGGGCCCGGCCCGGCGGCGGGACAACGGCAATCAGCGACTCCGGCACGATGACTCGTGAGTGCCATGTTCCGACGAGGCAGGGGCTGATTGGTTCCGGCGTCACGAACAGGATGGGAGTGCGACGCAGTCCAAGATCTCTTCGCGTCGTCTCCAGCAGATCGAGGACCGTCGCGTCTGTCACCGGGCGACAGACGCGCAGTCGGCGCCGCAAAGCCAGTGCCGCAGCCAGCAGCCGGACGATGCACAACAGACAGCCGACGACCCAGCAGCAGATCAGGAGCTGTCCCATCGAAAAGCGACGCTCCGCAGACGACGGGGTATGGAGTGGCGGCTCTGATGAAACCGTTGGCGCTCCTGACAGAATCGGCTCCGGTTCGGAATCGGCGATGTCCGCGCGTTGCGGTTTACCCGTGAGTTCCGGCTGTTGATTGTCTGAACGCTGATGACTGAACGCTGTTGGCTGAGTGCCGATCTCAGTCAACGTTCCACCGATCTCGCCCCACCGCGGTGCGGGTGCAAAAACCTCCGTCCTCTCCGGCCGAGACTCCGTCTGCACAAGATTAAACACGCTCCAAGGGCTGCCCGGCGTCACCACGAACAGGAACCGAAGCAAGACAACCGACCAGAGCAGGTAACGCCACCGCGGCGTCATCCGGTCCCCCAGCGCGCACAACAGCAGCGCGACGAGCGTCGCCAGCACGGCCGCCTGCCAGGACGCCCTCCACACGGCCGGTCCGATCGTATCGAGCAGCGTGTTCATCGGTCTTTCTCCTTGCGTCGGCGTCGCGGCCGCTTCCCGTCGAGCAGGCTGCGCAGTTCTTCAATCTGGTCCGGTTCCAGTGCGGCATCCTGCACAAAGTGCATCAGCAGCGCGCCCACGTCTCCCCGGAAGACCTTGTCGACAAACGAGCGGCCCTCCTGCCGGACGCACTGCCTGCGAGAGAGCGCGGCGCGGTAGATGTAGCGCGGGCCGTCGACTTCGTAGTCCAGCGCCCCCTTCTCCACGAGGCGTGCCAGCAGCGTGCGGATCGTGCTGTGGTTCCAGTCGTGCGTGGCGCGGAGCCGCCTGATGACGTCGGCCGCGGTCCAGAAATCCGCCTCCCAGATCACCTCCATCACGTCCCATTCGGAATCCGAAATCTGCACGCGGTCGGGCATCACCAAGGCTCCGTTGTCTACAACTGTGGCCAAGTATAACTACATTTGTGGCCAGTTGTCAAGCGGTCACGGACCCCGTGGGAATTTCGACGGGGCGTCGTCTCCGGGCGGGACGAAACCGCAATGCTTGACGGGCGATGTCCGCCGCGTTGGAATTCACGCATCGAATCCTTCAGGAGAACCTTGCCATGCCGCGTCGATTCACACTCGTGGTTGGGATCACACTCGCGACCGGACTTGCAGGCTGCGGGACAAATCCGCCGGCACCTGGCCCGGGGGCTGCCGGCACGGGGGGCGGAACAACCGACACCGCGGGACAGTCGGAACCGGAGCAGCCCGTCGACACCGCGCCTCAAACGACCGGCAACGCCGAATCGAGCCCCGCCCCGGCCCCGGGATTTGAGAGTCCGGAGGCGACGTTTGCCGCGGCCCAGGAGGCCATTCGGAAAGGGGACTGGCGCGCCTGGGCCGGCTGCCTGACGAGCGAAGCGCAGGAATACCTGTTGCAGATGACCGTGCAGGGAGTCGCGTCGGGAGGACCGCCAGCCGACCTGATGCGACCTGTGCTCGAGAAGTATGGCGTCGCGCTCGACTCCCCGGAAAAGCCGCAGATCAAGGACCTGCCCGGTTTTGTCGGGGATGTATCAGCGGCGTTCGCAGCCGCCAGCGGCGACCAGAGCAGCGGACCACCGGCCTGGGTGCACGGGCAACTGGCCAACCTCTCGATCAAAGGGGAGCGTGCGTTCGGGAGCGTCACGTTTCCCAATGAGGATGCTTCGTCGAATGAGCCGATCGGCTTCAGTCGTTCACCCAGTGGCTGGTTGATCGACGCCTCGACGTTCGGCGGTGCTGCGGACGACGTGGCCCTGCCGGAAACCGTCCTCAAGGAAGGCGTCAACCTGGAAGTCGAGTTGACCCGGGAGAAGCCGTACGAACATGAGTTTGCCCGTGATGAGTACCCGGACGGAGCCGTGTACGTGACCCTGAAACTCTTGGGGGACGCCATCGCAGGGATGTACGAATACGGCGAATTTCAACTCATGGCTGCCACCGACGATACCGGGCGAAACCTCGAACTGGCGGCCCCGATCCGGAATGCTTACGGCATGAGCTACGGCGCCCAGATCATCGAACTGAGTTTTCTGCAGGAGGACCAGGGGACGTTGCCGATCCGTTTTGTGCTGACGCCTCCTGCTCCCGAAGCGAAACAACTGTCCAAGCTGGCTGCTTCCGTGAAGTTGAAGGCCGGCACCACACTGGTTCTCGAGAAAGTGCTCGAAAACCTGGGTGGCAGATTCGACGTTCCGGAACTCGCGGACGCAGGCGAGCTCGTGATCAGCAAGTGGGGGGGCGACAACAACCAGAACCCCGACTTCGGCGTGTTGATTGAATTCCACGGCCCTCCCGGTACGGTGCGAAGCGCAACCCTGCAGGACAGCAATGGCAACGAGGTCGGGGCTGCCGAGTCGTTCGCCAGCAGTTCGAGCTTCGGCTTCTATCTGGGAGTGGCGCCGCCGGCCGACCTGCAGGTGCGGCTGGTTCTGGGCGATGCCAAAAGCATTCAGGTCGTGCCGCTCGAGTTTGAAAACCTGACGTGGTGACTCCCGCGCCCTTTTCCCCGCGGCTTGAAGCGCCCTCCCGGCCTGTTATCCTTTAAGGATGGGCTGGAGTCCGGCGCCGCGGCGGCGCCTCAGCAACAACGGTGACGATGTTCCGATCGACAGGTTTCTGGCAGTTCTCCGCGGTTATCGGCTTCCTCGGTTTCACGTTCATCAACCCGCACGATTTCACCACGTGGTTCACGGAGAACGTCGCGATCGTGGCCGCGGTCGCGTTCCTGCTCTGGAACTGGCGGAAGGGGGTCCTTCCCAGCCCGCTGCTGTCGTGGTTTCTCGTGCTGCACGCATTCATCCTGATCTACGGCGCGTGGTACACCTTCTCCCGGGCCCCGCTCGGCTACTTCTGGTCCGACTGGTTCGGCTGGGAACGCAACCACTATGACCGGCTCGCGCATTTCGCCCAGGGGTTCTTTCCCGCCGTGCTGATCCGGGAAGTGCTGTGCCGGAACAACGTCGTCAACGGCGTGCGGTGGCGCGAGTTCCTGGTGTTCGCCTGCGCCATGGCGTTCGCTGCGATCTTTGAACTCCTCGAGTTCGCCCTTTCCGTGGGGCTGGGGGACGGGACAGCCGCATTCCTCGGCAGCCAGGGGGACGTCTGGGACGCCCAGTGGGACATGCTGTGGTGCGGGGTGGGGGCGATCGCGTCGATGGCGTTAACGTTGCGGCGGCATGAATTTGAGTTGGCACGGCTGGCAGAGTGGCGAATTCAGAGCAGCCCGTATACTCCGTGACCGGGTTGACCGCACTGCAGGAAGCCCGGCGCACGGGGAGGGGCGGATCGACGAATTCCGCAAATCGCGAGCAACTTCTACGCCTGTGCGTGGTTTCATATCGTGAGGCCGGCCCGTTTTCCGGCTCCCACCTCGCGCTCGACGTTCGTCCGATCTCAACTCTGCCGCAAGGTTGCGTCCATGAAACGCGTCCTCCGCGCGACGACCATTTCTGCCGCCCTGGCGACGGCACTCCTGGCACCTGTCCCCGCTCGCGCCCAGTCGATCCCGGACGATCAGCTCCAGTTCTTTGAGAAAAACATTCGGCCGGTGCTGGTCAAGGAGTGCCATGAGTGTCACTCCAGGGACGCGAAGGAAATCGAAGGGGGGCTGACGCTCGATACTCGCGAGGGGATCCGCAAGGGGGGCGAGCGGGGACCGGCGGTCGTGCCGGGCGACCTCCGGCGCAGCCTGTTGATCGGGGCGATTCGGCATACGGATGCCGATCTGAAGATGCCCCCCGAGAAGAAACTCACTGCCGAGGAGATCGCGCAGTTTGAAGAATGGGTCGCGATGGGCGCGCCGGACCCGCGCGACGGCGACGCGGCAGCAGCGCACGAAAATGCGATCGACATCGCGCAGGGCCGCCAGTTCTGGGCGTTCCAGCCGCCGCAGAAGGCTCCGCCGCCGGACGTGAAGGCGACCGACTGGCCGCGCACCGACATCGACCGGTTTCTGCTGCAGGCCATGGAGGCGCAGAACCTGAAGCCGGTCGCGGATGCTGACGCCCGGACGCTTGTCCGCCGGCTGTCCTTTGACCTGATCGGGTTGCCGCCGTCGCCGGAAGAGGCCGCCGGGTTCGTCGCGCAACATGCGGCCGACCCGCAGGCGGCCGTTGCGGCGGCCGTGGACAGGCTGCTGGAGTCGCCCCGCTTCGGCGAACGCTGGGGCCGGCACTGGCTCGATGTGGCGCGATACGCGGAGTCGACCGGCCAGACTGTGAACTTCGCATTTCCGAATGCCTGGCGCTATCGGGACTGGGTGATCGCCGCGCTCAACACCGACATGCCGTACGACCAGTTCGTGCGGGCCCAACTGGCGGG
>CAZWGW010000319.1:0-7692 GCA_964633565.1 uncultured Planctomycetaceae bacterium | reverse complement strand
CAGGACATCGTCATGGGCTGCTACTATTGCACGCTCAAGCGTGAAGGGCGGCCAGGCGCCGGCATGATGTTCGGATCGGTGCCGGAAGTGCTCATGGCCTACCAGCAGGAACGCGTGGCGCGGCACGCCATCGTCCGCCTGCGTCTGCCGAAGGAGAAGCGCGTCAAAGGGGAAGGCGCGGACGCCTACAGGCCGGGCAGCCTCATCGAGACCACGGTGGGACGCGTGATCTTCAACGACATCCTCCCGGCGAGCATGGCGTTCTACAACCTGACGATGAAGAGCAAGGACCTGGCTGCCGTGATCTCCGATTCCTACCTGGAACTCGGCCGCCGGGCGACGATTGCGCTGCTCGACAAGATGAAGGAGGTCGGCTTCCAGGAGTCGACGCGGAGCGGACTGTCCTTCGCGACCAGCGACCTCGTCACCGCCCCCAACAAGGAAAAGGTCATCTCCGACTCGGAAGGGCAGGTGCTCAAGCAGCAGAAGCTGTACGAGCGAGGCATCATTACCGGACAGGAGCGCTACAACAAGGTCATCGACATCTGGACGCACGCCCGCGAACAGATCACCGAGTCGATGAAGACCGAACTGGAGCACGACCTGCGCGAGTCCGGCGCGTACGTGAATCCGATTTACCTCATGGCGGATTCCGGCGCCCGCGGCGGCATCGAACAGATCCGGCAGCTCGCCGGAATGCGCGGACTGATGGCCAAGCCTTCCGGCGAGATCATCGAGACGCCGATCAAGTCCAATTTCCGCGAAGGCCTGACGGTGCTGGAGTACTTCAGCTCGACCCACGGCGCCCGCAAGGGCCTCGCCGACACGGCGCTCAAGACGGCCGACAGCGGTTACCTGACCCGCAAACTTGCCGATATCTGCCAGAACATGGTCGTCACCATGTACGACTGCGAGACCACCAAGGGAGTTACCCGGGGGGTGCTGTATCGCGGCGAGAAAGTGGAGGTCAGCCTGGCGGACGCCATTCGTGGACGCGTCAGCCGCACCAATATCGTCGATCCGATCACGGACGAAGTCATTGTCCGGGAGAACGAACTGATTACGGTCGACATTGCGCGTCGGATCGAAGAGATGGGCCTGGAGCGCATTCAGGTGCGCAGCCCCATGACCTGCGAGGCCGAACTGGGGGTGTGCCGACTGTGCTACGGCATGGACCTGTCGACAGGCGCCCTCGCCGAAGAGGGCCTTGCCGCCGGCATTATCGCCGCTCAGTCAATCGGTGAACCCGGGACACAGCTCACGATGCGGACCTTCCACATCGGGGGGGTGGCCTCCAAGGAACTGGAGGAAAGCGATCTCAAGACCAAGAAGCCGGGCCGCGTCAAGTACGCACGCATCCGTAGCGTGGTCAACGCTGAAGGTCAGAACGTGGTTCTGGCCCGTAACGGCGAGATTATCATTATCGACCCCAAGGAGCGGGAACTGGAACGGTACAACGTCCCCAACGGGGCGGTGCTATTTGTCAACGAGGACGACGAGGTCAGGGAAGGGCAGGTGCTGTGCCAGTGGGACCCGCACTCGGTCCCCATCCTGTGCGAAGTGGGTGGCAAGGTCCGTTACGAGGACCTGATCGAAGGCAAGACGATCAAATCCGAAAGCGATGCCACCGGGCACACCCGTCTGACGGTGATCGAGCACAAGGGAGACCTGCACCCGCAGATCATTATCGAAGACGGGGCGGGCAAGATCCTCGATTACTACTACATTCCCGAGCGGGCCAACATCGAAGTTGCCGACGGCCAGCAGATCAGCGCCGGCACCGTACTGGCCAAGAACCCGCGCGAGGCGTCCGGAACCCAGGACATCACGGGGGGTCTGCCCCGCGTGACCGAACTGTTCGAAGCCCGCAAGCCGAAGGACCCGGCCATCGTTGCCGAGATCGACGGCGAAGTGGAGCTTGTTGCCGAGAAGAAACGCGGCAAGCGTGTGTTGCTGGTCAAAGGGGACGAGGGGACGGAAGTCGAACATATTATTCCCCACGGCCGCCCGCTGCTGGTGCACCCCGGCGACCAGGTCCGCGCCGGCGACGCACTGGTCCGCGGCCCGCTGGTTCCGCATGACATTCTCCGTGTCAGCGGCGAGGAGGCCGTCCAGCAGTACCTGTTGCACGAAATCCAGAACGTGTACCGTGCCCAGCGCGTCGATATCGACGACAAGCACATCGAACTCGTCGTCGCCCAGATGCTCCGCAAGGTGCGGATTGACGACGTCGGCGATACGGACCTGCTCCCCGGCCTGGTGATCGAAAAATTCGAATTTCGGCGCCTCAACGAGAAGCTGATGGAGAGCGTGCGGATTACGAACGCCGGCGACACGGAGTTCGAGGAGGGAGATGTGGTTTCGCATGCGACGGTCGAGGAAGTCAACGCCCAGATCGAGGCGTCCGGCGGCTCGCCCGCGAAGTGGACCAGGCCGCGCCCGGCGACGGCGAGCACGCAACTGCTGGGAATCACCAAGGCCGCGGTGCAGAGTGAGAGTTTCATTTCCGCCGCCAGTTTCCAGGAAACAACCAAGGTCCTGACCGAGGCCGCCCTGGCGGGCAAGACGGACGGTCTGGTCGGGCTGAAGGAAAACGTGATTCTCGGCCACCTGATCCCGGCCGGGACCGGGTTCAAGATCCACCAGGGAGCCGAAGTCCGGATTCGACCGGAGGCCCTGGAAGCTCAGCGGGCGGAAAAAGAGCAGATCCTCCAGGCCCGGCGGCAACTGCTCGAGGAGGAAGACCAGCGGCCCCGGCCCGGCGCGGGGGATGTGCCTTCGTTGCGGGACGTGATGGGAGACTGACGACGACGCGATCCTGCCAGGGCGCCGGGTCGGCGGCTCCTTGACGTGCCAGTTGCAGATCGATAGAGTTCCCGATTCGGTCCCCCCCATTCCACGAGGCGCAGGCCCGTCGAATTCGGTGATAGTCCCACGTCGCAGTGGACGTGAATTGAGCGCAATCGATGCCCACGATTAATCAACTCGTCCGCAAACCGCGGAAGAAGCAGAGTTCCAAGACCAAGACGCCGCTGCTGGAGTCCTGTCCGTTCAAACGCGGCGTGTGCCTGCAGGTGCGGACGATGACGCCGAAAAAGCCCAACTCGGCGTTGCGGAAGATTGCCCGTGTGCGATTGTCCAACGGCAAGGAACTGACCGCGTATATTCCCGGCGAAGGTCACAACCTGCAGGAGCACTCGATCGTGCTGGTGCGGGGGGGCCGTGTTCGCGACCTGCCGGGGGTGCGGTACAAGATCATTCGTGGCGTGCTGGATACGCTGGGGGTGGAAGCCCGCCGGCAGGCCCGCTCCCGCTACGGTGCGAAGCGACCCAAATAGATCTGGATGAGGGATGTGAGTTCAAAGATGAGGGACAGGTGGCAACGCGGTCGCTTGTCTCTCAATAACTGGTCCCTCATCCCTTATCGTTCATCCCTCATCCCTCATCAGCCACATGGCCAAACGATTCACATCCAGCGCGGACCAGCTCCGACCCGATTCACGGTTCAATTCCAGGCTCGCGTCGAAGTTCATCAATTGCCTGATGTATGACGGCAAGAAGAGCGTGGCGATGAGGGCGTTCTACGAGGCCCTCGACATTGTCAGCCAGAAAGTCCCCGAGGTGAATCCGATCGAGGTTTTCACCCAGGCGATCGAAAACGTCAAACCGAACATCGAAGTTCGTTCCAAGCGGGTCGGCGGCGCAACGTATCAGGTGCCGACCCCCGTCAATTACAAACGGCAACAGGCGCTGTCGATCCGTTGGATCCTGCTCGCGGTCCGGGGGCGCAAGGGACGGCCCGTGGCCCAGTCACTGGCCGAGGAATTCATTGCGGCCTACAAGCGGGAAGGCACCGCCGTAACGACCCGCGAAAACGTGCACCGCATGGCCGACGCGAACAAGGCGTTTGCACACTTCGCCTGGTAAATCCGCAGTCCGATGCCGCCAAGGCCCACGGGAGCAGGACTCGTGGGCCTTGCGATTTGAATGCGTGGGACTGAACCGGATCGTCCCGATGGTTGTCTCGCGTGCGTCCCTCAGAAACCGCCGATGAGATCCACCGATGTCCGCCCCCATCGAACAGATCCGCAACATCGGCATTGCCGCGCACATTGACGCCGGCAAGACGACGACGACCGAGCGGATCCTCTACTACACCGGTGCGTCGCACAAGATGGGGGACGTGGACGAAGGAACGACGCAGACCGACTTCGATCCGGAAGAGGCCAAGCGCGGCATCACGATCTATTCGGCCGCCGTCACGTGCCGGTGGAAGGACTTCACGATCAATCTGATCGACACGCCCGGCCATGTCGATTTTACGGCCGAGGTCGAACGCAGTCTCCGCGTCCTGGACGGCGCGGTCGTCGTGTTCAGCGCGGTGGAGGGGGTCGAGGCGCAGAGCGAAACGGTCTGGCGGCAGGCCACCCGTTATCGTGTCCCGCGGCTCTGTTTCATCAACAAGATGGACCGCAGCGGGGCCGGCTTTGAACGGACGTTTCAGCAGATCGGACGACGGCTGCTGAAGGCCCGGCCGGTGGCGCTGACGATTCCGATCGGCTCCGCCGCCGGCTTCGAGGGGATCATCGACCTGATCGAAATGCAGGCGATCTACTTCGACGCCACGTCGAAGGGAGAGCGCTTCGAAATCCGGGAGGTCCCGGAGGCGAATCGCGCTGAGGCGGAGCAGTGGCGAAACCGGCTGCTCGACGTGGTGACACTCCTCGACGACGATGTCATGCAGGCCTACATGGACAGCGGCACGGCGCCGGCTGCTGCGATCCACCGCGCCCTGCGCGCGGCCACGCTGCTCGGGGAGGTCCATCCGACGTTCTGTGGTTCGGCGCTGCACTACAGTGGAATACAGCCGGTACTGGACGGAGTCACCCGGTATCTCCCCAGTCCGCGGGATGTGCCGCCCGTACAGGGCATGAATCCCGCACCGAAGAAAAACCAGCCGGCCGAGGAGGTCCGCAAGCCCCTGCCGGACGAGCCATTCTCCGGGCTGGTCTTCAAGATTGTGTCCGACAAGCATGCCGACCTGTGTTTCGTCCGCGTCTATTCGGGAGTGCTCAAGAGCGGTTCCCGCATGCTCAATCCGCGCACCGGCAAGAAGGAACTGATCAGCCAGTTATGGCACATCCAGGCCGACCAGCGCGAGAAGATCGAGGCCGACCACGTTTCCGCCGGCGACATCGTCGGAGTGATCGGTCCTAAGGAAGTTGTAACCGGGGATACGCTCTGCGATCAGCGGCACCCGATCCTGCTGGAGAGCATCACGTTTCCCGAGGCCGTCATTTCCATGGCGGTGGAGCCGGAGACGAGCGCCGAGCGCAAGAAACTCGAAGACGCGCTGCTCCGCCTTGCCCGTCAGGACCCGACGTTCAAGGCCCGGATCAACGAGGAAACCGGTCAGACGATCGTCAGCGGCATGGGTGAGTTGCACCTGGAGATCATCCGTGAGCGACTGTTGCGCGACTATCGGCTCAACGTCCGCGTCCACAAGCCGCGCGTTTCCTATCGGGAGACGGTGCGTGGCATGGCGGAGGATGAAGCGGAATTCCGGCGGGCCGCGCAGGGAGTGACCCAGTCCGCCCGGGTCCGGGTGCGCATCGAGCCGTATCAGGGGCAGACGCCAGTGGCGGTCGTCATGGCGATCAAGCCGGGCGCACTTCCGCCGGACATGGCCCGAATCGCGTGCGATGCCGTGACGGAATCCGCCCAGTCGGGAGGTCTGGTCGGTTATCCGTTGATGCAAGTCAGGTTCACGCTGCTTGACGTGGACTACCGGGAAGGCGAAACCACGGAAGAGGCCCTGCGGGCGGCGTGCGCCATGGCGGTGCAGGCGGCGCTCTCCAGGGCCGAGGCGGCGCTGCTGGAGCCGATCATGAAGCTGGAAGTCGTGACGCCGGCCGAGTTCGTCGGCAATATCCAGTCCGACCTGAATGCGCGGCACGCGCGGATCGTGGGGAGTGAGCAGCGCGGTGATCTGACAGCGTTGTCGGTGGAGGTGCCGCTGGCGCGGGTCTTTGGCTATTCTACCCATGTCCGCAGCCTGTCCCAGGGGAGAGCGTCGTATTCGATGGAACCCCTCAAGTACGACCTGGCCCCGCCTTCAGTCCTGGAGGAAATGCTCGGCTGAGGATGACGCCCGGTGGCTGACTCGCTGCCGGTCGGCCGGCACCGATCGGGTTCCAATGCCCGGGTCGACCACGCGCCGGCGGGAATCAGAAAAAGACCCGCGGAAGCCGATCGCGATTCGTTGACAAGATTTCCGGGCGTGATTAGGATTTGCGGTTTCCAGTGGCGGGACAGTGTGCGCCAGGAGGCACGTCGGCCTGCTGCAATTCTCTGGGGAGGCGTAAGTTAAGTGCCCGGGAACGAACGCATTCGCATCCGCATGGAAGCGTATGATCATACAGTACTGGACCAGTCGGCGACGGATATCGTCGATACGGCCAAACGGACGGGCGCGATCGTGCACGGGCCGATTCCGCTGCCCACTCGGATCGAACGGTACACGGTGTTGCGGAGTCCGCACATTGACAAAAAGTCGCGGGAACAGTTTGAGATTCGGACGCACAAGCGGTTGATTGACATCATTCAGCCCACCGGGAAGACCATCGACGCGCTGAACAAGCTGTCGTTGCCCGCGGGTGTGGATATCAAGATCAAAGCGACGGCCTGACCGGTGCGCCGCGCGGCGGACGCCGGATTCCAGCAGGTTGTGTCGGCTGATCGACCGCCAATGGCGGTGTGACGGGGCCTTGCCCCGATGGTGGACGGAATGCCCGGCGATCAGATCGCCGACGCGTTCCGGAGAGGGGCAATTCCTGTGGCAAGTGCATCCCGTGACTGCGGACGGCGTCCGCATTGCACCTGAGGAGGCAGCGAGGATGGCAGTCGGACTGTTGGGACAGAAGGTCGGCATGACCCAGGTGTACGGCGAGGATGGTCAAATCATCCCCGTGACCGTACTGCGCGCCGGTCCGTGCACGGTATTGCAGTTGCGGACCGTACAACATGACGGATACGAAGGGGTTCAACTCGGGTTCGGTGACAAACTCAGCGAGGCGGACAAGCAGCGGCCGGCCGATCAGCGCAACCGCTCGCGGGCTTCGCGTGCGGAACGCGGCCACGTCGTGCAACTCGCGAGCAAGCGGCAGAAGCGTCGGGCGGCGGCGGGAATTGATCCGTTGCCCAAAGCCGACTGCGAACCGCAGCGGTTCATCCGCGAATTCCGGACCGACAATGAAGCGCACGGCTGCCAGGTGGGGCAGGTGCTGACTGCGAGCCTGTTTGACGGAGTCACACACGTGGACGTCGTGGGCACGAACAAGGGGCGCGGCACGGCCGGCGTCATGAAACGGCACAATTTCTCCGGGCAGAAGGCCAGTCACGGCGCCAAGAAGATTCACCGTCTGCCGGGTTCCAACAGCGCGCACGCGACGAATCGCGGCTGGTGCGGTCGGATCAAAAAGGGCAAACGGATGGCGGGACGCTACGGCAACGCCCGCTGTACCATCCGCAACCTGCGGCTGGTGCGGGTCGACGCGGAAAACAACCTGTTACTGGTCAAGGGGGCGATCCCGGGCCCGAACGGCGGATACCTGATCGTCCGCAAGACAAACAAACTGGGATAGTGCAGCGCCCCCTGAGGATTCGGTGGAACCATGATTTCCGCTCCCATTC
>CAZWGW010000318.1:5102-7696 GCA_964633565.1 uncultured Planctomycetaceae bacterium | reverse complement strand
CCCGACTGCTCCCGCTGCCGCCGCGACGCGCGTTGTGGAAACGGTCCCGGGCTGATCGATAGAATCCCGCCGGCCGACGGCGTCGACTCGTGCCGCGTCGGTGCCCGCATTCGACGACAGGACAATCGGCATCAGGAATACGACATGCCCGAGTTGCGCAAGGACCCGATTGTCGGTCGGTGGGTGATCATCGCCCCGGAGCGTGTGACGCGCCCTCAGACGACAAGCCACCGTCCCGCGTTGCCGGCGGACAGCTATGACCCGTTTCTGGAGGGGCACGAGGAGTCCACGCCCCCGGAAATCCTGGCGTATCGCGCTCCGGGATCGCGGCCGAACGGACCGGGTTGGCGCGTTCGCGTCATCCCTAACAAGTTCCCCGCCCTGCGCGTCGAAGGGGACCTGCACAAGCGGGGCGACGGCATATACGACATGATGAATGGCGTCGGCGCGCACGAAGTCATCATTGAGTGCCCGCACCGCGAGTCGAACATGTCGCGGCTGCCGGTCGCGGCGATTCGCGAAGTACTCTGGGCGTACCGGGACCGTCTGGTCGACCTGAAGCGCGATGCGCGGCTGATCCATGGCCTGATCTTCAAAAACAGCGGTGCCGCCGCCGGGGCCACCCTCGATCACAGCCATTCGCAACTCATTGTCACGCCCATCGTCCCCAACACGATCCGCGAGGAACTGGCGGGCGCCGAGGCGTTTTTTCGCTACCGTGGCCGATGCATCTACAGCGACATGATCCAGCAGGAGGCGGCGGAGGAGCAGCGGGTTGTCATCGATTCCGCAAGCTTCCTGGTAATTTGCCCGTTCGCCAGCCGCTTCCCGTTCGAGACCTGGATCATCCCCAAACACCACTCCAGCCACTTCGAGAACGTGACGCGGCAGGGGATCGAGGAACTGGGCAGCGTGCTCCAGCAGACGCTGCGGAAGCTGGAACTCGCACTCGATGATCCGGCTTACAACTACGTGCTGCACAGCGCGCCGTTCGACACCCACGACCTGCCGTACTACACGTGGCACATCGAAATCTTCCCCCGCCTGACGGGGATTGCGGGCTTTGAGTGGGGCAGCGGGTTCTACATCAACACCGTGGCCCCGGAGGAGGCAGCGCGGTTCCTGCGGGAAGTGGACGCGGGTCCGGGATAATGCCGATGGCAAAGTTTGCGCCCCCGTTCCGCGACGCGCACTTTGCCGCCGTCAAGCACGGCATGGCGAAAACACGTCTGGATTTTCCCGCTCTAGACGGATAAAACACACGCGAACTGCGGGTCATCCTTGCACCCTTCGGAGAATCCGTCAGACTCTGCCGGTGGGAGCCATTGAGCGCACCGGGTGGCCCTCAGTCGCCGCTGCGGCACGGCGAGAATCCACGCGACGGACCCTGCATGACGCCTCCCCAGATACGACTCGTCCTCGCCCTGCACAACCATCAGCCGGTCGGGAATTTCGACGGAGTCTTCGAAGCCGCCTACCAGGACAGCTACGCGCCGTTCCTCGACGTGCTGGAGCAGTACCCGGAGGTTCCAGTCTCTCTGCACACGTCCGGCAGCCTGCTTGACTGGATCGCCGACCATCATCCCGAGTACATCGACCGCGTTCGCGGGTTTGTCGAACGGGGGCAGATCGAGATCGTGGGCGGGCCCTACTTCGAGCCGATCCTCGCGTGCATTCCCGGCCGCGACCGCATCGGGCAGATCCGCGCCTATTCGCAGCATCTGGAGCGGACGTTCGGCGGCCGGGTCCGCGGCATGTGGGTTCCCGAACGGGTCTGGGAGCAGTCGTTCACGGGAGACATTACCGCAGCCGGTATCGAATACACCATCGTCGATGACTTTCACTTCAAGGGGGCCGGACTCGCGGCCGAGCGGCTGTACGGCTATTACTTCACCGAAGATGAAGGGCGGCTGCTCAAGATCTTCCCCGGCAGCGAACGGCTCCGCTACACGATCCCCTTCCAGGACCCGCAGGAGACGATCAATCACCTCCGCGGCATTGCCGAGCGCTTCCCCAACTCCGTCGTGGCGTTTGGTGACGACGGCGAGAAGTTCGGCACCTGGCCCGGCACCAGGGACCATGTCTACCGCGACGGCTGGCTGCGGCGGTTCTTCGATGCGCTGATGGCCAACCGCGACTGGCTCAAAGTGGCGACGCTTGCCGAGGCGGTCGACTGTGTTGCACCGCTCGGCCGCGTCTACCTCCCCGATTCCAGCTACCGCGAGATGACCGAGTGGGCGCTCCCCACGGAACAGCAGGTCATCTATCACGATCTCGTCCACCGTAAGGAACACGACCCGGACTGGCCGCAGCTCAGGCAGTTCGTCCGCGGCGGCTTCTGGCGGAATTTCCTCACCAAGTACGCCGAAAGCAACGAGATGTACTGCCGGATGCGCGAGGTCAGCGACCGGCTGGACGAACTGAACGGCACGCCGGCGGCGCGCGAGCGGCCGGACCTTGTAAGCCAGGCGCGGATGGAGTTGTACCGCGGCCAGTGCAACTGCCCCTACTGGCACGGCGTGTTCGGCGGCCTGTACCTGCCGCACCTGCGGAACGCAATCTACCGCCACCTGATCGCCGCCGACAACCTGCTG
>CAZWGW010000318.1:0-5092 GCA_964633565.1 uncultured Planctomycetaceae bacterium | reverse complement strand
TCGCGCGGGCCGCTGGGTCCACGTCGACGTCAGGGATTACAACCTCGATGCGCGAAAAGAAGTGCGGCTGGCGAGCAATGCCCTGGTCGCCTATCTGGCGCCGGCGCGTGGCGGGCACCTGTACGAGCTGGACGTGCGCAGCATCCGGCACAACCTGCTGGCGACGCTGAATCGCCGGCCGGAAGCCTATCACCAGAAAGTGCTCCGCGGCGAACAGCAGACCCAGGATGGCCAGACAGTCAGCATTCACGACCTGGTCAAGTTCAAGCAGCCCGATCTCGACAAGAAACTCGGCTACGACCAGTGGCCGCGGAAAATGCTCGTCGATCACTGGCTCCGACCGGGTGTGTCGGCTGAAGAGTTCCAGCGGGGGGACGGGGGGATCGGTGATTTCGTGTCGGCGGTCTACGATGCGCGACTGCGGCAGTCCTCGCGACGCGTCGAAGCGATCCTCAGCCGCGAGGGACGCTGCGGCGAGCACCGCGTCCGGGTCACGAAGACGATCGCGATCGACGTCACCTCCGGGAGTGTCGTGGAGGTCCAATACGACCTCGCGCAGTTGCCGCCGGGTGAGGAGTGCCACTTCGCCGTCGAGTTCAATTTCGCCGGCCTGGCCGCCGGGGTGGATGACCGCTACTTCTACAACGGAGGCGGTCAGCAGTTGGGCCGGCTGGACAGTGTGCTCGTTCTCGACTCGACGGACCGGATTGGCCTGGTCGACGAGTGGCTCGGGATTGACACGGCCCTCGATCTGTCGCGCCCGGCGGGCGTGTGGACGTTTCCCATCCAGACGGTCAGCACGTCGGAATCGGGGTTCGAACTGGTGCACCAGAGCAGCGTGGTCGTGCCTCACTGGGAATTCACGCCGGACGAGAGCGGTGCATGGAGCGTGCGGATTCAACTCTCGGCCGACACGTCGCTGGCGCAGGCGCGCCGGCTGGCGGAAGCACGGGTGGGTGTGTAGTGCGTTCCGGATCTCGCCGCAGCAACACAGTTTGATGATTGACTCAAAACGAGTCACTGGGCGTGCGCGGAGGCGGACTGAGAACATCTTGAGCGGCGTGCAGCTTCACTCCGATCTGCCGCAGTGAGTTCTGGCACTGCGTGCGGCGCGCCTGCTCCCGCGAGTTCTGCAACAGTCCGGGAACCAGCGCCACAGCCAGGAACCCGAGGAACACGACCACGCTCGCATTTCTGGTCAACTCGGGTGCGCGAATGTAAACACTCCCCCAGACAACGACGACCGCCATGAACAACAGCCCGAGGCGAATTGCCGTTGCTACGCGTACTGGACCATAACGCCAGAGTGCGATGGTCAGGACCGTGCACGCCACAGCGGTGACGATCACCTCAATGAGTGTCAAGCCTGCGCAGGAGCGTCGCGGCGCGCGAGTAGTCCGCGTATCACGGTTTGCACGTCGAGCAGAATCGCCGGACGGTTTCATCACCGCATTTCGATCGATCGGGAGACCGATTGGTCGCGTCCGAAAGGATCATATTCTCCCACACAGCGGCGGAGAAGTCCGGCGACATTCTGGGGGAACTGCGGCCGTTCCGATAGGGGTCAAACCGACGCAATTGACCGTCGTCGGCGGCGATGCCAGCGGGTGCCGGCAACGCAGACCCCTCCGAGCGCCGCCAGAAGAATGCTGGCAGGTTCCGGATTGTTGTGTTGCACCGTCCGTCCGTCGGTCAACTCGAGACCAGTCACTTCGAAGAGGGGTGACACAACGGGAGGGGAGAGGACATCGGAATTGAGAAACTCGATTGGCGGCACTTCTGCGAGTTCACCCGGACCGTCGATCAGCAGGAATGGCAGTTCGCCGGGCTGGGTCCCAGGTACCTCGCCAGTCGCGAGGCCGTCATAGTCGACGACGGAAGGAACGACATTTTCCGATGGTCCCGGCACGCCGGATGACGCGAAACCTGGTGGAATCAACGCGGCGTCGTTGAACGACGGAACACTTTCCGTGTCGAGCAACAGAGCGGGGGAGAAGTGTCCATTGAAATCGTTGTTCGACAGGCCCCCGATCACTTCGCTGATACTGAGGCCGGTGTGAGGATCTATGTCGATATCAGGCGTGTCGTCAGTCGCGTCATCAGCGTCGTCTGAATCCAGCAGGCCCGATTCCGTCGCGACTTCCGCGTCTACGTCAGACTCCGGCGTATCGAACGCGCCATTTGACCCCGTGAAGCCTGTGCCCGCATCGGTCTCCGTGACGTCATTCCCGGCGCTGCCCCCTTTGGAGCGTTTTCCGTGTTTCTTGGCCTTCTTTGCCTTGGCTTTTTTCGGCTTCGCGGCCTTGGAGTGCTTGACAGAGGCTCCTTGACGGGAGTGGCCCGAGTCGAGTTTCGAGTGGATCATGCCTGCATCGGCATGATCGAGACACATCAACGCGATGATCGCGATGGCTGCTGCAACGAGACAACGAGGCACGGAATTCGTGCGCTGCCCCACTGGAATGACCGTTCGACAGAGGATCATGCTCCACCACTTTCAACGTCAAGCGATGATCCTCGCTTGCGTCTCAATGACGATTTCAGTTTGTATCCGCGCCGGGCAATTCCATTGCACCTCTTATACCACCGACCATCTCCCGAAGTTCTCACAATTCTCCGCAAAATACCGACATTCCACGCAACTTGTATATCAGGAAAAACCTGATCCCGATGGAATGTATTCAAACGCCGCGCTTGCCCGTTGATAGTTCCCGGACAAAGCACGTGTTGTCCCAAAATGAAACAGTCCAATGCCGAGACGTCCATATCGGATTGCACCATTTTGCCGCACAGGCCCGCCGCGATGACCTTCGGTCTCTGAGCCTGGTCCGACGGCGCGCAATGATGACGGCGGCGCGCGAAGCCGACCTCAGTTTAACCGACGGATACACATCGCTAATACGGGTCAACGCCGGCTCGGCGAACCGGATTGACGCGCAGGCGGCACTTTCCAGAATCGCACAACGCCATCACCGTTGCTCGAGGCGAGTTCCGTCCCGTCCGGTGAGAACGTGAGTGCCGTGACGCCCCACGACGAGTCGTCGATAATTGTCGCCACTTCGGAACCGGTGACAGCATCCCAGATCCGGATCTCGCCGAATGCGCCATCACTTGGGCCCTCCCCGGCAGTGGCGAGGTACCGACCGTCCCGAGAGAAGGCGATCGCCCACACGTGGCTCGAGTGCGGCGCCGTCGTGAAGAGTGGCGTTCCTCGATCCGTGTCCCAGATGCGTACGGTGTGGCCCTCTGCTTCGCCCGCATAACGAGAGCCATCGGCTGAAAACGCGCCGCGGAACAGGCGCGGATTGATGGCATGCGTGCGCTGGCCGGCGACGTAGTCCCAGATGATGACTTCGGCGTCCGAACCGTCAAAGGAAGAGGTCATCAGGCCAAGTCGCCGGTCCTCGTCAACGAATTCCGCGTGGACGAGGGCGCGAACGTCGATGGATCCAAGCTCTTGTCCGTCGTCGATCCTGAGGATGCGAACTCGTGTTCGTCGGTCGTCGAAGTCCCGGACGGCCACCAGGCGACAGTCTCTGGAAATCGTTGCTGGTGATTCAGTCAACGAGCGAACATTGCGGATAGTCCGAACATCGACATTCCATGCCAGAATCTCACGTGCTGACGTGAAAAGACACTCCTGACCGTCTGGCGTAAGACAGGCGCTCCCGGAACTGCGGGGCAGTGCCTTGGAAAGAAGTTCGACACCCTGATTGTCCCAAACCGTGACACGTTGGCTTGGTTCTTCATCGAACAGTAAACAACCACCTTTCGGCAGCAGGGGCTGGCGAATCGTGGCAAACAAACACCTGCCCGAGGCCGCCTCCGACGGACGATAAACAATCTGCAGGACTCCTTCGCGGTCACTATCGATGTTCTGGCCGGACGCCGGCCACGTCCGCAAGAGGCTGTGATCGGGTGTCCGATTCACGGAAAACACTTGCCTGGTCCGAGGCACATCCAGCGACCACGCCGGCGAAGAGCACGACCGTGACCCGTCCAATCCTTTGGACGCACAACATCGCCCCGTCTCCACGGGAAATCCTGAGGACCCGGACGCCCGCTTCTCGCGGGAGAATACGGGGATCGTCGAACCGCCGGCAATGTCAGGTTGTCGCGGGGACCGGTCAAAAGATCGCGACGATTCATCGTCGTCCGCGAGTGTTCGGTCAGGTGCGAATCGCGAACAAATGCCTGTTCCTTTGGCACTGTGCTCAGATTACGGTCGCAACGTCGAGCGGTGGTAACCGGGTCCGGTCACACAACCTGTTAGAGGTGAGCATGTTGCAACGACAGCCCTGTTATTGGAGTGAGATTTGCTCGACCGGTTGGGAAACTCTCGAAAACTCGTCGACCGCGCTTGGAGCGCTTCCGTTGACCACACCCGAGAAGCCCCAATCGGTGCTGTTGCAATTACTCGCCACGGCACACGGACAGCCCCTGCAATCCTGGGAGTTTGATGACCGACCACTCATCCAGATCGGCCGCTCCACTGATTGCGACGTCGTAATTTCCAGTCCCGTCGTGTCCCGATCGCACGCCTACCTGAAACTCACTCCGGCAGGCTGGGAGCTCGGTGTCGTCAGCCAGAACGGCGTGTTCGTCGACGGCATGCGAGTTCCAGAACTGCTGTTGACCGAGGGGACCGTTTTTCGGCTCGCCGCGACCGGACCATTTCTGCGATTTGGCCAATTGCAGGACGAGACGAGTCAACTCAAGCAGACGATTCTGCCTGGCGAATCCAGCGTCGTGCCGCTGCTGCTGGACGAAGACCAGCGCGATCAACAGGTCGACGAGATCGCCGAAGCCCCGTACTTTCAGCACCTCCAGTACCTGGCCCGCCAGATGCGCAACAAACCCGGCCGATAACCGACCACTTTGTTCGACGGCCTTGAGCGACACAGCCACGCAGGACCACTTTGGCCAAGACGATTTCCATCCACTCGTTTCGCGGCGGGACTGGCAAGTCCAATACGACGGCCAACCTCGCAGTGCTGATCGCCGCGGCCGGACACCGGGTCGGCGTGGTTGACACCGACATTCAGTCGCCGGGGATCCACGTGATCTTCGCCCGACCGTCGTCCGAGATTCG
>CAZWGW010000317.1:0-7707 GCA_964633565.1 uncultured Planctomycetaceae bacterium | reverse complement strand
TGTCGACTCGCAAAGCGCAGGCACAGCCAGTGGCACACAAACCGACAATCACACAACGACGGACCGCGTGCGCAGGCCGTCGACAGGAGGATCAGCAAAGTCCGTGCCGACAGCGCGGCGGCCGTCCGCGCGACGCAGACCTGCGGCGGTTTGTGCCGATTGAGCTGTGGTGTCTCGCCGGGAACGGGAATTGCTCGCTCACACTAGCGGCTGAATCAGTTCTTTCAACAGGAGGAAGAGCGATGCAAGTCCCATTGCAAGTGGCATTTCGCAACATGGACCGCGATCCCATGATCGAAGCAGAAATCGCGCGGAAAGCGGAGAAGCTGGAGGAATTCAGCAACCACATCACGAGTTGCACGGTCACGGTCGAGGCGCCGCACCGGCGTCATCGGCAGGGAAACCTGTATCGCGTGCAGATTCACGTCGCGATCCCGGAGCACCACGAGATCGTGGTGGACCGGCAGGACGGGGACGATCACGCCCACGAGGACGTACATGTGGCGATCCGGGACGCCTTCAGTGCGGCGCGTCGCCAACTGCAGGACATTGTGCGGGAAATGCGCGGCGCGACAAAACAGCACACTCTCCCCGCACATGGGCGGATTACGAAGCTGTTCCCCCTGGAGGGCTACGGATTCGTGGAAACTCCTGATGGTCGCGAGGTCTACTTCCATGCGAACAGTCTCGTGGACGATCCGTTCGAGAAACTCGAGATCGGAGACGAAGTCCGGTTCGTCGAGGAACCGGGGGAGTCCGGACCGCAGGCGACGACGGTGCATCGGCTCGGAGCGCGTCGCCACATCGTGGCGTGATTCGTGCCGCCGCAGACCACGGTCGTCAACATGGCGGAGAGAGAATGACATCGTCCCTTACGCCCACGCGGGTCTGGAACTTGCGACAAAAACGTCAGCAAACTCCCGCCGGGGGCG
Organism: uncultured Planctomycetaceae bacterium; assembly: GCA_964633565.1. Taxonomy (GTDB): domain Bacteria; phylum Planctomycetota; class Planctomycetia; order Planctomycetales; family Planctomycetaceae; genus CAZWGW01. Next base: position 6,775 of record CAZWGW010000317.1, on the reverse strand, counting down.
GGCAGCATGAATCAACCTCCGTGAATGGGAACGGGGTAGCGGACACACGACCCCATTCTACGCAGCCGAGTCAACCCCGTCTTGGCGATGGCCCTGCGCGAACACGCCCTCAACCTTGACGTCCTCCTCGCCAGACCTGGCATCTTGAATTCGTCCGGGGCCGTGCGTTCGGCAGCCGGACGGCCTTTCCGCGCGTGATCCTTTCTCCCCGGTTGTCGACTCCCTATGATCGAAGGCGCCCTTGCCGGGAGCAGTTTCCGAAACAACGATGAATGAAAGCCACAACAGTACGAAGAAGACGTCGATGCCAGTCGATGTCCTTTCCCCGCAGGCGGTCGATCTGCCGCGGATCGAGCGCGCGGTGCGCGACATCCTGGCGGCGATCGGCGAGGACCCCGACCGGCCGAGCCTCGTCGACACGCCGGGACGCGTGGCCCGGATGTACGCGGAGTTGTTCAGCGGCCTCGCGGCCAACCCCGCCCGGCACCTGCAAAAGGTCTTCGAAGAGCGCTACGACGAACTGGTGCTGGTCCGCGACATCAGCTTCAACAGCATGTGCGAGCATCATCTGCTGCCGTTCATGGGAGTGGCCCACGTCGGCTACCTGCCGCGCGGCAAGGTGGTGGGGCTCAGCAAGCTGGCGCGTGTGGTCGAAGAGGTCTCCAAGCGGCCGCAGGTCCAGGAGCGGATGACGCACGTGATTGCGGACCTGATCAACGACACGCTGGATGCGAAGGGGGTGGTCGTGGTCCTGGAGGCAACGCACACGTGCATGACGATCCGCGGGATCTGCAAGCCCGGGAGCCTGACGGTGACGAGCGCAGTCCGCGGTCTGTTCAAGTCCAATCAGTCAAGCCGCGCCGAGGTCATGTCGCTGATCAACCGCACGTCATGATCCCACAATTTGCGCTGCGCCTGATCTGCGGGATGAGCCTGACGTGGTGCCTGATGCCGCGCGCCGAAGTGACGGCCGGGTTCTTCCGCATCCAGATGCTGGCCGGGCTGGGGCTCAGCGTGCTGGCGGCAATGACGGCTCCGCAACTGGATGCGGCAGCGGCGGGGGAATCGTGGCTGGCGGTCGGCGCGGTGCGGGGGCTGTGCGCGCTGCTGGCGGTCTGCGCGTTTGTGGGATCAGTTGTCTGGACGCTGGCCCGGCGACGCGCGGGGACCGTCATCGCCGGTGTGGTCATGGCAATTTCGGTCACGTGCCTGCTGGCGACGCTGCCCAGGAGGAGCGGATTGCTGGCGGCCCTGAGCGAAGTCAGTTCCGCGTGGCTGGTGGGGGGAGCGGTGACGGCCATGCTGCTCGGTCACTGGTATCTGACCGCGCCGATGATGTCGCTCTCCCCGCTGACGCGGCTCACGCAATATCTCGGCGGCGCGACGCTGCTGAGGTCGGTGCTCGCGGTGGCTGGTCTGGCGACGATGCGGGAGCTTTCGCTGACCGATCTGCAGTGGATCTGGCTGGCGCTCCGCTGGTCGGCCGGGCTGATCGGCCCCGCGGTGCTGTGTTTCCTGGTGTGGAGGATCCTGCGCTACCGGAACACGCAGTCGGCAACGGGCGTACTGTTTGCGGGCGTGATTCTGGCTTTCATCGGTGAGACGACGGCCATGCTCTTGTCCCGCGAATTGCGCTGGCCGGTGTGATAGACTGTCGGCCGACGCACGCGGTCAGGATTCACGTCACTGCCGAGTCTGCGAGCATCCCGGCCGGGCGCAGACAACAATCCCGTTGAGAATTGAGACTGATGTATCTGACGTTTCGTTGTCCCCAGTGCGGGCGTGCAAACCGTACGCCTCCCATTACGGTCGGCAGTTCCCTTGCCTGCGCCGGCGGCGACTGGCAGCGAGACGTCGCCGAAGTGGACCTCTCGACCGACGGCAATCTGCGACGCTGCCAGGTGTGCGGCAACGACGACCTGTGGCGGCAGAAGGATTTTCCACAGCGGCTGGGGCTATTGTGCGTCGTGGCGGGGGCGATTCTGAGCAGCATTGCGTGGTGGTACCACCGGCCACTGATCGCCCTCGGGTTGCTGATGGGATTTGCGCTCGCGGACATGATTCTGTTTCTTGTGATGCCGGACGTGCTGGTCTGTTACCGGTGCAAGGCGAAGCACCACGCGGCCGGTGGAACCCCGGGCCACGCGGCGTTTGACCACGAACTGGGGGAAAAGTACCGGCAGGAAGAATTGCGGCTCAAGGATGCGCATCGAGCGAAGACAGTTTGAGCAGGCGGTTGGTCGAGCGTGGACGAACAACAACAGCGGATTGCCGAAGACCTGGCGGGCGTGCTGGAGGGTGAGCTCCGGTTCGACCCCCTCACGCTGGCGATGTACGCCACGGACGCGAGCCTGTATCAGTTGCGTCCGGTGGGTGTCGCCTATCCGCGGTGCCGTGAAGATGTCGTGGCGCTGGCGCGCTATGCTGCCGAAACCCATTTGCCTTTGATCGCGCGTGGTGCGGGAAGCGGCGTCGCGGGGGGCGCCGTCGGCCGCGGGCTGGTGATTGATTTCTCGCGACATCTGACGGACGTCGAAGCGGTCCAGGGGGAGACCGTTCGTGTGCAGGCGGGCCTGGTCCGCGACCGGCTCAACGAGCGGCTGCGGGAATATGGGAGGTACTTCCCGCCGGACCCCTCCAATACGGGCGTGACGACGATCGGCGGCATGCTGGGTGTCGATGCAGCAGGGTCCCACGCGGTGCGGGTAGGCTCGGTTCGCGACCACGTGGAGCGCATCGAGGTCGTGCTGGCGGGGGGGGGACACTTCGAGTTGGGGCGCGAAATCGTCCCGCGGCGCATGCCGTTCGGTCAGGGCAGTGCCGTGTCCAGTCACCCCACGTCCGCGTCGGGCGAAGACTCCGCCGCGGCGAACGGTGACGCAGAGGGGCGTAAGAGGGCCCTGATCTCGCGCGTGGCGCGACTGATCCGCGATCACGACAAGCTGATCCAGGAGCGCCAGCCGCCGCTCATGCGAAACTGCAGCGGGTATCACCTGCGGTCTGTTCTGTCAGGGGACGAACTGCACCTGCCACGGCTGCTGGTCGGCTCCGAGGGGACGCTGGGTCTGTTCACGGCTGCGACGCTCAACACGTCGCCGCTCCCCGCGCAGCGCGGGATCGTGCTGCTGCTGTTCGGGCAGATGGAGTCGGCGATCCGCACGGTACAGGCGGTCATCGACCAGCAGCCGAGCGCCTGCGACCTGCTCGACCGCCGCATCCTGTCCCTCGCGCGCGAAGCGGACCCGCGGTTCGAGGCAATGATCCCCATGGCGGCTGAGGCGGCCTTGATCGTCGAGCAGACGGGCTTCACCGAGCGGCAGGTGCGGGACCGCATCCGGATGATCTGCGAGGCGGCGCGCGGACAGGACCCGCGCGTGGCGATCGGCCAGCAGGCGTATACGTTTGAGGACGTGGAATTCCTGTGGACGCTGCCGAAGCGCGTCGTGCCGCTCCTGGCCCGGCTGAAGGGAAACGAGCGGCCGGTCCCGCTCGTGGAAGATATCGCGGTCCCTCCCGACGCGCTGCACGAGTTCCTGGTCAAGGCGCAGCGCATCCTGCAGCGGCATCAGTTGACGGCGTCGCTGTACGCGCATGCGGCCTCCGGCCAGGTGCACCTGCGGCCGTTCATGCCCACTCCCGGTGAACAGGATGCGCCGCGGATTGAGGCGCTGGCGCGGGATCTGTATGAAGTGGTGTTCTCGGTTCGGGGGAGCATCAGTGGAGAGAAAGGGGACGGCCTGTCACGGACCGCGTTTATCCGCTCGCAGTACGGTCCACTGTATCGCGTGTTCCAGCAGATCAAGGAACTGTTCGACCCGCACAACCTGCTGAACCCTTCGAAGATCATCAGCAACGATCAGCACGCCACGATCCGCAATTTCCGGCCGACGCAAGGCATGGCGGAGCCGGTGGTCAATCTGCAGTTGCAGTGGAACGGGGAATCGATGCTGCAAACGGCGGCGTCGTGCAACGGCTGCGGGACCTGCCGCAGCCAGGATGGATCGTTGCGGATGTGCCCGTTCTTCCGGATCGATCCGATCGAGGAAGCGAGTCCGCGGGCCAAGGCTAACGTGATGCGGGGGTTTGCCACAGGTACGCTCGATCCACGGGATATGACCAGCGACAGCATGAAGCGTCTGGCCAACCTCTGTTTCAACTGCAAGCAGTGCCGCACGGAATGCCCTTCGAACGTCGACATCCCGGCGTTGATGATCGAAGCCAAGGCGGGCTACGTGGCGGCGAACGGGTTGCGGCGGGCGGATTGGATCCTGGCCCGCGCGCATTCCTTCGGCCGCCTGGGCTGTGCGCTCGCGCCGCTGGCGAACCGCGCGCTCAACAACCGTCTCGCACGCTGGTGCATTGAACGCATGATCGGCATTGCGCGGCGGCGCAAACTGCCTCCCTTTTCCCGGCGCAGTTTCCTCCGCAGCCTGCCGCAGGAACTGACGGATTCACAGTGCATTTCGCGCGATCCGAAGTCCGTCGTGTTCTACGTGGACGGCTACGCGAATTACCACGACCCGCAGCTTGGGCAGGCGCTCCTGGCGATCCTCAAGCACAACGCAGTTCCGGTCCACGTACCACTGGACCAGACCGCGTCGGGGATGGCCATGATCAGCGCGGGCGATCTCGAGGCGGCGCGCGAACTGGCACAGCGGAACCTGCGGGCACTGTCGGAACTGGCGCGCGACGGCCACACGATCGTCTGTACGGAGCCTGCGGCGGTGGTCTGCCTGCGGCAGGAGTATCCCAGGATCATCAACCACCCTGATGGCAAGGCCGTTGCCGAGCGGGTCATGGAGGCCGGCGAATTCCTGCGGTCGCTGCACGCGGCTTCCCGGTTGCGGCTCGATTTCAAGCCGCTCGATCTCTCCGTCGGTTACCACCTGCCGTGCCACATCAAGGCGCTGGAACGAGGGGCTCCGTTCGTCGAGTTGCTCAGTTTGATTCCGGGTTTGTCGCTCCATAGAATCGATCAGGGCTGCTCCGGAATGGCGGGCGCGTTCTGGCTGACGCGCGACAATTTCGAGAATTAGTATCGGATCGGGAGCGTCCTGATCCGGCGGATGCAGGTGGATGACCTGGCGGTGGGCTGTACCGAGTGCAGTAGTTGCAAGATTCAGATGGAACAGGGAAGCACGACCCCCACGCTGCACCCCCTCAAGCTGCTGGCGCTGGCCTACGGACTGATGCCCGAGCTGCGGGATAAACTCAAGCCCTGCGGCAAACGGCTGATGGTGACATGACAATCCCGGTGCAGTTGTTTGCCCAAGCCCGAAACCTCGCCGGCGTGCCGCGGCTTGACGTGCCACTGGTTGACGGCGCCACCGTTGCCGAATTGAAGGTGGCCCTTGTCAGAGCGCGACCGGCACTGGCGCGCATCGAGCAGAACTTGCTGGTCGCGGTGAACGGTGAGTACGCCACGGACACCGTCCGGCTGTCGGCAACGGACGAAGTGGCCTGTTTTCCTCCCGTGAGCGGCGGCTGAGAAGGAAGATGAGAGATGAAGGAGGTCGACGATCAGGCCGAAGCGCGCAGTCCGGATGCTCCCGTGTCCCTCATCGCTCTCCCCTCGTCGACGCCCGCCGAGCCGATCGTGCGATTGACGCACGAAGCAATCGACTTCGCCCAACTGACGGAGGGGGTGCGGTCGACACAGGCCGGGGCGGTCGTGCTGTTTCTGGGTACAGTCCGGGAGATGACCGCAGGGCGGCGAACCGTCGCACTCGATTATGAGGCGTACCCTGCGATGGCCCGGTCCAAGATGCATGAACTCTGCACCGAGGCAGCCGAGCGCTGGCCGGTCGTGCGGGCTGCAGTGGTGCATCGACTCGGCCGGCTGCAACTCGGAGATGTGAGCGTGGCGGTGGCCGTGAGCTGCCCCCATCGTATCCAGGCATTCGAGGCGGGTCGGTTTCTGATCGACCGGCTCAAGGAGGTCGTCCCGGTCTGGAAGCAGGAGAACTGGGCCGATGGCACGACGGAGTGGGTTCATCCGGGGGTCGATATGACGACTGCCCCCATTCGAACGGGGACGTTGTCGGCAAAGAATGACGCAGAATGCTGAAACGTGCTACCGGATGCCGGGGCCAGGCGTCATAATGACGGATGGGGCCGACCCATGCCGGTGCAGCCTCAAACGGTGCCTTGATGCGGACGACGGTATCGCCCGGTTTCTGATTGTTTTTGACTCATGAATGCTTCACTGATCGACGGCTTCGGCCGCGTGCATAACAACCTGCGGATCAGCGTCACGGACCGCTGCAATATCCGCTGTTTCTACTGCATGCCGGCCGACAATGTCGTATTCATGAACCGCAGGCTCCTGCTGTCGTTCGAGGAGATCGACCGGTTCGCGCGGATCGCGGCGCCGCTGGGGGTGAATAAGCTGCGATTGACCGGAGGGGAGCCGCTCGTCCGCAATGAACTGCACGTGCTGGTCCGGATGCTGTCCGCCATTCCGGGAATCGAGGACATCGGTCTGACGACGAACGGCATCCTGCTCGCCGAACAGGCACAGGCGCTGTATGACGCCGGATTGCGGCGGATCAACGTGAGCCTCGATGCGCTCGACCCGGTCAAATTCCAGGAGATCACGCGGCGCGAAGGCTACGAACGGGTCGTGGCCGGGATTCGCCGGGCCCAGGAAGTCGGCTTTGATCCGGTCAAGGTGAACGCGGTCTCCGTGCGTGGTGTGACGGAAACCGAGATTGTCCCGTTCGGCCGCTTCGCGCGGGAGACGGGCGTCGAGATGCGGTTTATCGAGTATATGCCG
>CAZWGW010000316.1:0-7721 GCA_964633565.1 uncultured Planctomycetaceae bacterium | reverse complement strand
CGCTTTGGAAGAAGTTACCCGGCCAGGATTCGAACCTGGACGAACAGGACCAAAACCTGTTGTGCTACCGTTACACTACCGGGTAATCCGGCCCAAACGCATCGGGTTGACACCCGCTGGCATCCCGTGGTTCGCGGCGGACGTCGTGCGGCCAGTCTAATCGTTCTCCCGGCAGCGGCAAGCCCGGCCAGCAGCACTCCGCCGGCGCCGCCGCCGGCGCGCGATTACGCGGGTGCCTTGTCCCGCGCCGGTCTGCCACGGCATAATCAGCCCGAGGCGCCTCTGCCCAACCCACGAACGCCCTGCACCCTGGAGGATCTTCCGATGAACGCCCGCCCGGCGCAACGCCTCGCGCTCACCGTCAGCCTCACACCCCTCGCCGTGCTGATGACTTTCCTCCCGGCACGCGCCGCCCCGGAGCCGTTCGGAAAAACCGCCGACGGTACGCCGGTCGAACTGTACACGCTCGCCAACGCCAACGGAATGATCGCGAAAATCATGACGCGCGGCGCCACAATCGTTGAGCTGCATGTCCCGGACAAGGACGGCAAACTGGTGGACGTCGTCAACGGCTTCGACGACGTCGCCGGCTACGAGTCCGAAGCGAACCAGTACTTCGGCTGCACCACGGGACGCGTCGCCAACCGCATCGCCGAAGGGAAGTTCAAGCTCGACGGCAAGGAGCACACGCTCGCGGTCAACAACGGACCCAACGCTCTGCACGGCGGCACAAAACGCAGCCTCGACAAGGTCGTCTGGAAAGCGCAGGAATTCGAAGGTCGCGCAGGAAAAGGCGTCCGCTTCACGTACTCAAGTCCCGATGGCGAGGAAGGCTACCCCGGCAAGCTCGACATCACCGTGATCATCACGCTCAACGACGAAAACGCCCTGCGGATCGCCTACCAGGCCACGACCGACAAGCCCACGCCGGTCAACCTCACTAACCACAGCTATTTCAACCTTTCCGGCAATGGCAGCGACACCGTCCTCGATCACGAATTGACGATCAACGCCGACAAATATACACCGACCGACGACACTCTGATCCCCACTGGCGAGATTGCCCCGGTCGAAGGGACGCCCCTCGATTTCCGCCAGCCGCACCGCATCGGCGAGCGGATAGAGTCGCTCGTCGGCACCGCCGCCCTGGGATACGACCACAATTTCGTCTTGAACGAGGCGAGCGGCGAGCGGCCGCGATTGTGCGCCCGGCTGAAGGACCCCGAGTCCGGCCGCGTGCTGACCGTCCGCACGACGGAACCAGGCGTGCAGTTCTATTCCGGCAACTTTCTGATGGGTCAGAAGGGGAAGGACGGAAAGGAATACAAGCTCCGCAGCGCCGTCTGTCTCGAGACGCAACACTATCCCGACTCGGTCAACCATCCGGACTTCCCGTCAACGATCCTCAAGCCCGGCGAGACCTACCGGCACGTGTGCATCTACGCCTTCTCGGCCGAGTAAAAGGCTGGACAGAAGGAAGCGAAGAGGTCTTGCCAACCGGAAGCGCTGTTCGAGTCTTTGGCGACTGCAATTTCGAGCGTTTCTGGTCGGACTTCATGTTGCCATCGGGGTTAGGATTTCACTTACTGGATTTGATTCATTGCAAGCTGGGCCGCTGTTGTGACCCGTTTCTTCGCTGCCTTCTGTTCGAACCATGCCCGAAACTGATCCGCAACCGCACCTGATCCGCCTGCAGCGCTATCTCGCCGCCTGCGGGCTGGGATCGCGCCGCAGTTGTGAGGAGTTCATCGTCGCGGGTCGGGTGACCGTCGACGGCCGGGTCGTCGATGAACTCGGCGCGAAGGTCGATCCGCAGCGGCAAGAGGTGACGCTCGACGGCGAAACGCTCCGCATGGAGCGCAAGAAGTACTACGCGGTCAATAAGCCCGCCGGCTACGTCTGCACTCATCGCGATCCGCAGCGCCGGCCGCGCGTGATCGACCTCTTGCCTCCCGGCGGGCCGCGGCTGTTCACCGTCGGCCGGCTCGACGAAGCGAGCGAGGGGTTGATCATCGTCACCAACGACGGCGACCTCGCCCAGAAGCTCGCGCACCCGAAGTTCCGCATCTACCGCACCTACGAGGTCCAGGTGGCCGGCGTGCCGACACGCGAGACGCTGGCCGAACTGAAACGGGGCCTGCACTTCGCCGAAGGCAGGTTCCGCGTCCACGACGTGCGGCTGCGCAAGACGCGCGGGAAGAGCGCCCTGCTCGAAGTCGTGCTCGCCGAAGGGCAGAACCGTGAAGTCCGGCGACTGTTCGCGCGGATCGGCCACAAGGTGCTCTCGTTGAAGCGGATCGCTTTTGGCCCGGTGCGACTCGGCGCGCTGGCGCGGGGCAACGTTCGCGAACTCGAGCGGGACGAACTCGCGGAACTGGTCGGCATCATCCACCGCAACGTTGAAAAACCGGCGCGCAAGCAACACCAGGCGAGCGGCCGGCGTCAGCCGGCTGAATGAGCGAACGCATCCACGCGAAGCGAACAGTTCCCGATTGCTCCACGGACTAACGCCGGCGCCCGTCCGCTGAACCGGCGCGCCCTGTCAATTTCACCCCCGCAGTCGCTCGCTCACCACTTCCACCTGTCGGCGAAACTCGGCGTCATTCAGCACCGGCAGAATCCCGTTCGTCGGCAGCTTGTTCCGCAGGTCGACCCAACTGTGGCACCCCGCGAAGTGCGGAGCGTCGCTGATTTCAAACGGCTCGTCGCGGCGGTAGACGCGCACCGTCAGCACGAACAGCCCGGGCTTTCGATACGCGAACCGCTCCGCGACAGTTGCCGGCGACAGGACATGCAGCCCGTCGAGCGCGGACAGCCGCGCCTCGCCCTCGAGGAAATCGACGCGTTCAACTGCGGCGTAAAGTCCCAGTCGCACGACCCCCGGCGGCGGCGCACTCTGTTCGACCTCGTCCAGCAACAGGGCGTCATCGCTCGTCAGTTCGTCGGCGCGCTGATGGAACTGCGTCGGGAACAGCCAGAACTCGGCGTGCTCCGGTTGAAAGCCGTGCGGCCCTTCGTCGATCCCGCCCTTCCGCAGCAGGATAATCTGCCGGCCCGATGCCAGCGCGGCGCAGACCACGGCCCATTCCTTGAGCGCGATCCGATTGACTGATTCCATGCCGTGCACGCCTGCGGATGAGGTGGCCGCTCACCGGCGAATCATAGGCGCGGGAGGCGAAGCGTGCACGCACCCGCTTACTTGTGATACCCCAGCGACACGATCACGTCGTACAGCTCATCGAACGTTACAAACCGGCGGCGGTGCAGCAGCTTGTACTGGTCGACGGCCTCCGCCAGTTCGCGCACTTCTGGGCGGTCCGAGTCGCGGGAATCGGAGAATTGCCGGCGTTCCACGCCCGGCGGGCCGGCGAGCGTGTTGCGGCGCTCGAGATACGCGGTCTGTTGCTGGAGGGCAAGTTCCATTAGATTACTCCTGGGACGGGACGTGACGCGCGGAGGGGGAACAATCGGTCAAACCTAGGTTGTCTCCCGGTCCGGGCAACCACGTTCACCGGACCGGACGCCGCGTCGCGAACAAAATGCCCACGTCCCGTGCGGTTTGTGCCGTTTGTCGCGAATTTCCGTCCCGCAGCGAAGATGCCGGCCGCCCTGCGGATTCGGCATGGCTGATATGATGCGTTGCATCAGTCGCTGGTTTCCCGCCTGTTCCAGGGAGACCTCGGCAATTACCGGATACATCGGACAATGTCACAAACCAGGACGACAATTCTCGGCAGCGGCGCGATGGCGACGGCGTGTTCTGTGCTGCTCGCGGAGCATCCCTCACAGTCGGTCGCCATCTGGGCGCGGAACCCCGACCACGCGCGCGACATTCAGGAGCAGCGGGAGAACCGCCGCCTGCTTCCGGGGGTCCGCCTCTCGGATCGCGTCGAAGTCACCGCCGACATCGAACGGGCCGTCCAGGGGGCCGACATGCTGGTCGTTGCAATTCCGACCGAGTTCCTCCGCGCTTCGCTGTCGGCAATCGCCCCCGCGCTCAATCGCAACCGGCCGGTCATCAGCGTGGTGAAAGGCCTCGAGTACGAGACGTTTCTCCGCCCCAGCCAGATCATCGAAGAGGTGCTCGGCAGCCGGGCCGTTGTCGCGCTCGGTGGACCGAGCCATGCCGAGGAGATTGCCCGCCGGCTTCCGGCCAGCGTCGTGGCCGCGAGCGGGGACGTGACCCTTGCCCGCCGGGTCCAGGAGATGTTCACGACGGACCGCTTCCGCGTCTACACCAATCCCGACGTGATCGGTGTCGAACTGGCCGGGGCGCTCAAGAACATCATCGCCATCGCGGCCGGCATCTGTGACGGGCTGGGCTACGGCGACAACGCCAAGTCGGCGCTGATGACCCGCGGCATCGTCGAAATGACCCGGTTCGGCACCAGCCAGGGGGCCGAGCCGGCCACGTTCTGGGGCCTCGCCGGCATCGGCGACCTGATTACGACCTGCATCAGCCCCTACGGCCGCAATCGCATGGTCGGCGAACGGCTCGGCAAGGGGGAGACGCTCGGGGCCATCCGGGCCAGCATGGCCGCCGTGGCGGAAGGGGTGAACACCACCCGCTCCGTCCACGAACTGGCCGAGAAGCAGGAGATGGACCTGCCGATCACGGCCGAGGTCTACCAGGTGCTGTTCGCCGGCAAGTCGCCGGTCGAGGCGACGGCGAGCCTGATGCTGCGGCCGCCGCGCGAGGAGTAGCGGCGTGACCGCGCGGCTCCCCTACTCCGCCGAGCTGGTCGTCGAGCGCGAACTGAGCGGCGTCCGCATCGACAGCTTCCTCATTAAGCACTTCCGCAACTACACGCCGTGGCGGATGCAGCGCATTGTGCGGTCCGGCGGCGCTGCCATCAATCACGCCCCTGCTGTCGAGACGGACCGTGTCTTTGAAGGCCAGACCGTCTCCGTCCGCCTGCTGGAGCCGCCGGACAAGTTGCTCGCTGCCGCTCCCGAACCTGTCCCCATCCTGTTCGATGATCCCTGGCTGGTCGTCGTCAACAAGCCGGCCGGCGTGATCGCGCATCCCACCGGCGAATACCACACGGGCTCGCTGGCAAACATCATCCAGCATTGGCTCGACCGGCGCACCCCGCTGCGCGGACTGTTGCGGCCGGGCCTCGTCCACCGGCTCGACCGGCAGACGTCCGGCGTCGTCGTGCTGGCCCTGCATCACCTCGCGCACCGGCGCCTCGCCGAAGCGTTTGAAGACGGCCGCGTCCAGAAAACATACCTCGCGCTGCTCGCAGGAAACCTCCGCGACGACCGCGGCTCGATCGACCTGCCGATCGGCCGCACGCCGACCGGCCGCCAGATCCTGATGTCGGCCCGCGGCGACGCCCTCGACGCGCGTCCCGCCCGCACCCGCTACGAAGTCGTCCAGCGGTTTGGACATCGGACGCTCGTCCGCGCCTATCCGGCCACCGGACGTAATCACCAGATCCGCGTGCACTTCGCCCAGATCGGACACCCCTTGGTTGGCGATGAGTTCTACGAAGCCCACGGCAGGATCAAGCCGCTGCGCCTTCCGGCGAAGTCCGATCCGGACGAGGAGGACAGCCGCGACGTCGAAACCGGACTTCCCATCCGGCGGCACGCGCTCCACGCGGAACGGCTCTGTTTTGCTCATCCGATCACACAGGTCTGGATGGAGTTCGTTGCGCCGCTGCCACGGGATTTTCAGGAGACGATCACGGTGTTGCAGTCGTCGAGCTGTCTCTGATTTTCGGAGTGCGGCGACTTGTCGCCGCTTTCTGAATTTCGGCACGGATCGCCGCGTTGATCGAAAAGCAGATTCCTGAAGCGGCGACAAGTCGCCGCACTCCGAATGGAAATGCACGGATCGTCGCGACGGCCGCCCGTCCGCGGTACGATGGTCAATCATTTCACGCCACCGGCATCGGCACCATGAATCAGACATCGACGCTCGCGCACCCCACGACCATTCCACCACACGCTCCAATCGCGCCGCCGGGTGCCGTGCCTGCCCCGGACGAATCCCGCACCGGTCTCGGCGTCGAGTGCCTCAAACGCGATATCCAGCATCACCTCTTTTACGGGCAGGGGAAATTCGCGGCAGTCGCGACACTCAACGACTACTACATGGCGGTCTCGTACGCAGTCCGCGACCGGCTGCTCCGACATTGGATCAGCACCGCGCGGCAGTACTTCGAGCAGCGCACACGCACCGTCTGCTACTTCTCTGCGGAATTCCTGCTCGGCCCGCAGCTTGGGAACAACCTCCTCAACCTCGGCATCGGCCCGCAGGTTGAGCAGGCGGTGCGGGAACTGGGCATCAACCTGGACGAATTGCTCGACCACGAACCGGAGCCGGGCCTGGGCAACGGCGGCCTGGGGCGGCTCGCCGCCTGCTTCCTCGATTCGCTCGCCACGCTGCAGATCCCCGCGATCGGATACGGCATCCGTTACGAGTTCGGCATCTTCGATCAGGAGGTCCGCGACGGCTGGCAGACCGAGCGGACCGACAAGTGGCTCCGCTTCGGCAACCCGTGGGAAATCGCACGCCCCGAAATCCGGCTGGAGGTCAAGTTCGGCGGCCGCACCGAACCGTACCACGACGATCAGGGACGGTATCGTGTCCGCTGGGTTCCCGACCGCGTCGTCACCGGCACGCCGTACGACATCCCCGTGCTCGGCTACCGCGTCAACACTGCCAACTTCCTGCGGCTGTGGAAGGCCGAGGCGTGCGAGTCGTTCGACTTCCACGCGTTCAACGTGGGCGACTACTACCGCGCCGTCGACGAGAAAATCGTCTCCGAAAACGTCACCAAGGTCCTGTACCCCAACGACGGTTTCACGGCCGGCCGCGAGTTGCGGCTGCAGCAGCAGTATTTCTTCGTCTCATGTGCGCTGCAGGACATGATCCGCCTGTACCGCCAGCGCGAGCCGTCGCTGGCGAAGTTCCACGAGAAGTTCGCGATCCAGCTCAACGATACGCACCCCGCGATCGCAATCGCCGAACTGATGCGGCTCCTGGTCGATGATTACCACTTCGACTGGCAGCCGGCCTGGGACATCACCCGGCGCACGTTCGCCTACACCAATCACACGCTGATGCCCGAGGCGCTGGAGCAGTGGACGCAGCCGCTGTTTCAGAAGCTCCTCCCGCGCCTGCGCGAGATCATCTACGAGATCAACCGCCGCTTCCTCGACGACGTGCGGCTCCGCTTCCCCGGAGACGAGGCGCGTCTCGCGCGGCTGTCGCTCATCGGCGAAGGGGACGAGCGGCGCGTCCGCATGGCACACCTTGCGTGCGTCGGCAGCCACGCCATCAACGGCGTCTCGGCGCTGCACTCGGAACTGCTCAAGACCGACGTGCTGCGCGACTTTCACGCAGTCATGCCGGAGAAGTTCACCAACATGACCAACGGCGTCACGCCGCGGCGATTCCTGGCCCTCGCCAATCCAAGGCTCGCTGCGCTACTCACGAGCCGCCTGGGCGACGCCTGGGTACGACATCTCGATGAACTCCGCCGGCTGGAGTCACATGCCGACGCCAAAGCGCTGCAGGCCGCGTGGCGGAAGATCAAGCAGGAGAACAAGCAGGACCTGGCGCGGCTGATCCAGCAGCGCACCGGCCTGTGGGTCGATACCGAGTCGCTGTTTGACGTGCAAGTCAAGCGCATTCACGAGTACAAGCGGCAGCACCTGAACGTGCTGCACATCATCACGCTCTACAACCGCCTCAAGTCGGGCGGCCA
>CAZWGW010000315.1:0-7726 GCA_964633565.1 uncultured Planctomycetaceae bacterium | reverse complement strand
GCTCACGGCAGGCGGCGTGTGTCTGGCGGCCCTGGGGCTCGCGGGCTTGTTCCTCGCTCTGGCGAGCGGCTGGCATGCCGGGAACCTCGCGGTATTTGTGATCGAGGCCGTGGGCGGTCTGACGCTCACGACGATCGGCTTTGTGCTGATGGTGCTGGGGGCCGATCCATTCGCGGACGAGGAGGGCTTCGCCAGCCGAAGCGAAGCGCCGGAAATTACAACCGCCGCAACTGGTCGCGAGTCGCCAATCGTCCCACCGCGCGACACGCGAGATCGATGATCGCCTGCACGTCCGTCAGGTCGAACAGTTCGACGGCCGAGTGCGAGTACCGCCGCGCCAGGCCGATCACCATTGCCGCGGCGTTGCCGGAGGCCTGCTGCGCCGACGTCGCGTCTGTGATGCCGGCCGTATCCACAATCATCTGATACGGGATACCGTGCACGTCGGCCGTATCGCGAATCAGTCGCCGCAACGGGCCGTGCGTGGAAAGACCCTTTGTCTCGCGCACCTTGAGCAGCGGGCCTTTGCCGATCTCCCAGGGAAGCTCGTCCGGCCGCAGATCGGGAGTGCCTCCCGAGGGGACCGTGTCGATGGCCAGCAGCACGTCGGGCTGGACGTGTTTCGCTGCGACTTCTGCGCCGCGCAGGCCGACCTCTTCCTCGACGACGATCACGAACACGCACGTCGCAGGCGGTCGCCGCTTCGCCAGCCGCGCGGCCGCCTCCAGCACGCACACCACGCCGGCCCGGTTGTCGACGCATTTGCCGAAGCAGCGCTGCGGGTTCCGGGCGCGGGTCAACTCTCCGACGAAGACCGCGGGCGTCCCCGGCTCGATCCCCCAGGATGCGGCCTCGTCCGCCGATGTCGCGCCGACGTCGATGTACATGTCCCCGATCGCCGGCGTGCGCCGGGCTTCGTCGGGCGAGAGGATGTGTCCGGGCTTGACGCCAATGACCCCTTCCAGCGGACCGTCGTTGGCCAGCACCCGCACGCGCTGACCGGGGAGCACCATGTCAGTCGGTGCGCCCAGCTTCGTGAACCGCAGGAAGCCGCCGGGCAGGATTGACGTCACCATGAAACCGATTTCATCGGCATGGGCGGTGATCATCACCCGCGGCGCATCGGAATCACGCCCGTCGAGCCAGCCGTAAACGTTGCCGCGCACGTCAACCTCGACGCGGTCGCAGAGTGAGCTGAGTTCATCGCGGACCTTGCGGAGTACCGGCTCCTCAAAGCCGACGGGGGCGTCGAGCGAGGTGTATTCGGCGATGCGCTGACGGAGAGAGTCGAAAGACATGAAATCAATCTCGTCGGGGCGACGTTTCATCGGCTTCGTTCACGACGGCATGCCATGCTACACTCCCTCCGCGAGAGTGTCACGGACGGAGCCGGAGTACGGAAAACTAATCACCACTGATTCCTGCTGTCTGTTTTCCGATTAGTGGCGATTAGTGTGGATCAGTTTTCCCCGTACCTTCACCACCACGGGGATTTCATGCGCTGGCAATTCTGGATCGACGTCGGCGGCACGTTCACGGACTGCGTCGGCCGCGCGCCGGACGGACGAATCGTGACGTGCAAGGTGCTCAGTTCCGGCGTCACCAAGGGGCAGGTGCGCGAACGGAACGGGCCGCGGACGATCGTCGACCCCACGCGGAGCAGTGATCCGCCGGAGTTCTGGACTGGTCACACGCTGCGGCTGCTCAATGCGGAGGGCCGGGTCGCACAGACCACGGCCGTCGCGGGTTTCGACGCCAGCCGCTCATCGCTCACGACGCAGGACGACTTGCCGACAGAGGTCGGGCCGGACACGACATATGAACTGCTTTCCGGCGAAGAGGCCCCCGTCGCCGCGGTGCGTTACCTGCTCCGACTGCCGCTGGATCAACCGATCCCGCCGGTGGACGTGCGGCTTGGCACCACGCGCGGGACCAACGCCCTGCTCGAGCGAAAGGGTGCACGGACCGCGTTCGTCACCACGCGCGGTTTCGCGGATGTCCTGCTGATCGCGAACCAGGACCGCTCGCGGTTGTTCGACCTCGCCATCACGAAGCCCGAGCCGCTGTTTACGCAGGTCGTCGAGATCGACGAGCGGCTCGACGCTCAGGGCCATGTCCTTCGCTCCCCCGACGAAGCAACTGTGCGTGAGCAGTTGCGCCGCCTGCGTCAGACCGACGTCGAATCGATCGGCATCTGCCTGCTGCACGCGTTCGCCAACCCCGCGCATGAGGAGATCGTCGCCGGAATTGCCCGCGAAGAGGGATTCACCGAAATCAGCACTTCCAGCCGCCTCTCACCGCTGATCAAAATCGTTTCCCGCGGTGACACGGCGGTGGCGGACGCGTATCTGAACCCGATCCTGCGGCAGTACGTCCAGCGTCTTCGAAATTCGATCTCACCACTCACCACTTACCACTCACCACTCGCCCCCACCCCCTCGACCCTCGACCCTCGACTCTCAACCCTCAAGCTCATGACTTCCGCTGGCGGCCTCGTCGACGCCGACCGGTTCGTCGGCAAGGACAGCATCCTCTCGGGACCGGCCGGCGGTGTGATCGGCTTCTCGCGCGTCGCGCAACAGGCGGGGTTCGCGAAGTCGATCGGCTTCGATATGGGGGGAACCAGCACCGACGTGTCCCGCTTCGACGGCCGGTATGAGCTGGAGTTCGAGACGAAGAAGGCGGGAGTGCGCGTCGTCGCCCCGATGCTGGCAATCGAAACCGTCGCGGCCGGCGGCGGCAGCATCTGCGACTTCGACGGCGTCAAGCTCGTCGTCGGGCCCGAGAGCGCCGGTGCCGACCCTGGCCCAGCCTGCTACGGCCGCGGCGGGCCGCTGACTGTCACCGATGTCAATCTGGCACTGGGCCGCATTCTCCCGGCGCGGTTTCCGTTCCCGCTCGACGAGCGCGCAGTGGTGCGCCGCCTGGAGGAATTGTGCCGGCGCGTCGCCGCGTCGCCGCTCAGCAGGGATTATGCACCCGTCGAACTAGCGCAGGGCTTCGTCGAGATCGCCAATGCCAACATGGTCCGCGCGATCCGGCGGATCTCCGTCGCCCGGGGCTACGATCCGGAAGACTACGTCCTGGTCACGTTCGGCGGGGCCGGAGCGCAGCACGCCTGCGCAATGGCCCGGCTGCTCGGCATGCGGAAGATCCTGCTCCATCCGCTGGCCGGCATCCTCAGCGCCTACGGCATGGGTCTGGCCGACGTGCGGCGATTTGCCGAACAGGCAGTGCTCAAGCCGTATTCGCGTGAGACACTGGCGGAGATCGAACCGCTGACCCGCGAGATGGAAGACCGCCTGCGCGAGGAAGTGCTGGCCGAAGGGATCGCGTCGGAACACATCCGGCCACCCGAGCGTTCGCTCGACATCCGCTATCGCGGCGTCGAGTCGACGATCAACGTTCCGCGACCCGCTGATGGCGATTACGCCGCGCGCTACGAAGTGCTGCACGAGCAACTCTTCGGCTACCGCCATACCGGCCGCAGCCTCGAAGTGACGGCCGTCCGCGTGGAGGTCGTCGGCACGCTGGACACGCCTCCCGAACCGACAACGGCCCTGCAGTACCGGCGTCCCCAACCAGCCGAAACGACGCGCACCTGGTTTGCGGGCCGGCAGCTCGAAACGGCCGTGTTCCACCGCCACGACCTGCGCCCGGGCGACGAGATCGACGGCCCCGCCATCCTCTGCGAACCGACCTCCACCGTCGTCATCGATCCCGGCTTCCGGGCGCAGGTTCTCGAACGCGGCGAGGTCCTCCTCACCGATATCTCACCAACCACCAACCACCAACCACCAGACACCGACCCTCATCCCTCATCTCTCATCCTTCATCCCTCATCCGCTCCCGACCCCGTCCAGCTCGAGATCTTCAACAATCTCTTTGCCTCCATCGCCGAGCAGATGGGGGTTACGCTACAGAAGACGTCCATCTCGACGAACGTCAAGGAGCGGCTCGATTTCAGTTGCGCCATCTTCGACCCGCAGGGGGGACTCGTCTGCAACGCGCCGCACATCCCCGTCCATCTCGGGGCGATGAGCGAAACGGTGAAGGCGATCCTCGCCGACAACCCCGACATGCGCCCGGGAGACGTGTTCGTGACGAACGACCCGTATCGCGGCGGCTCGCACTTGCCGGACGTGACGCTGGTGACGCCGGTGTTTGAAGGGGTCGAGGGTCGAGCGTCGAGGGTCGAGAGGGAAGACAAGCGGGAGGTCGGAGATCGGCGTTCGGACGTTGTGAACGATGTCGTTTCCGCTGATCCCTCGACACCTAGCCCTCGAACCTCGACCCTCCTCTTCTTCACCGCCAGTCGCGCCCACCACGCCGAGATCGGCGGCATCGTGCCGGGCAGCATGCCGCCGTTTTCGAAGCGGCTCAGCGAGGAGGGAGTGCTGATCCGCAACTTCAAGCTGGTCGACGCCGGTACGTCGCGGGAAGAGGCGCTCAAAGAGTTGCTGTTGTGCGGCTCGTATCCCACGCGCAACGTCCACGACAACCTCGCCGACGTCTCGGCGCAGGTCGCGGCCAATAACACCGGCGTGAAGCTGCTCTACGAACTGGTGGATCGCTACTCGCTCCCCGTCGTGCAGGCCTACATGGGACACATCCAGGAAGCCGCCGCCGCGAAGATGCGGATGGCCCTCGCGAAGTTGCCCGACGGCATGTATGCCCTGGCAGATTATCTCGACGACGGCTCGCCGATTGCCGTTTCGATCACAATCGCCGGCGAGCGGGCGACCGTCGACTTCACAGGGACCGGGCCGGTGCTGGCGTCGAACCTCAACGCGAACCGTGCCATCG
Organism: uncultured Planctomycetaceae bacterium; assembly: GCA_964633565.1. Classification (GTDB taxonomy): domain Bacteria; phylum Planctomycetota; class Planctomycetia; order Planctomycetales; family Planctomycetaceae; genus CAZWGW01. The sequence continues at coordinate 2,920 of CAZWGW010000315.1, read as the reverse complement.
TGACGGCCGCCGTCCTGTACGTGTTCCGCTGCCTGATCAATGAGGACATCCCGCTCAACAGCGGCGTCCTCGCGCCGGTGGAGATCATCCTCCCCGAGTGCCTGCTCAATCCGCCAGGGGACGACGACCCTGCAAGGTGCGCCGCGATCGTCGGCGGCAATGTGGAGACGTCGCAGCGGGTCGTCGACGTGCTGCTCGGCGCGCTGCAGGTGGCGGCCGCCAGCCAGGGGACAATGAACAACCTCACTTTCGGCGATGCGACGTTCGGCTACTACGAGACGATCTGCGGCGGCAGCGGCGCGACACCCGACGCGGCCGGGGCCGACGCGGTGCATACGCACATGACGAATACGCGGCTGACCGACGCCGAGGTGATCGAGCGGCGGTACCCGGTGCGGGTACACGAATTCTCGATCCGCCGCGGCTCCGGCGGTGCGGGGGCACATCGCGGTGGCGACGGCATCGTGCGGCGGCTGGAGTTCCTGCGACCGCTCAAGGTATCGATGCTGTCGCAGCGGCGCGGACCATACGCTCCCTTCGGGCTTTATGGCGGGTCTCCTGGATCATTGGGGCGGAACACGCTGCGCCGGGCCGGGAGCAACGTGGAGGAGGATCTGGGTGGGTGCTTCCAGATTGACGTGCAACCGGGGGACGTGTTGACGATCCAGACGCCGGGCGGGGGAGCGTGCGGCCCACCAGGAGCAGTTGACGCCTGACAGATCATGTCTCGTCTTGTGACTGGATGTGTCTCGGAATATCATTGGATGGAAGCGTGAACAGTGTTGGAGTACGATCATGCTCGCCGTCTCGGACGAGACTTTTCTTCGTGAACCACCGCCGCGCTCACAGCGCGGGGCGCCGACCTGGGAAATGGCCTATTTCTTCCCGCCGCAGGGTGAATGGACGGAAGAGGAGTACCTCTCCCTGGGCACGAACTGGATGATCGAGTTCGATGACGGATGCGTGGAGGTCCTGCCCATGCCGACGATCGCCCATCAGCGTCTCGTCGACTTTCTCGCGGACGCCCTGAAGGCGTATCTCAAGCGACGGCGAATTGCCGGGGACGTTCTCCGGGCTCCGCTGCCCGTGCGACTTCGGAAGGGAAAATATCGCGAGCCTGACGTTGTGTTCTTTCGTCCGAAGCGGGCGAAGTCTCCCCAGGGCCAGCCGCACGGCGCCGACCTGGTCATGGAAGTGGTCAGCGAAGGGGAACAGAACCGCGAACGGGACCTGGTCATCAAGCCCGTCGAATACAGCGCTGCCGGAGTCGGCGAGTACTGGATCATCGATCCGCAGCATCGTTCCATCACCGTCCTCACCGCCGACAACGGCGCGTACCGTACGCACGGAACGTTCACGAGTGGAACGCAAGCGACATCGGCAATGTTCCCCGACTTTCAACTCGATGTGGACGCCGTATTCAACGCGGCACAGCAATCGACGCTTTCGGACTGACGGCCCCGGTTGGCGTTGCATTCGGTGATCAATCCAGTCAAGTCGGACGACGTCGGTCCGTCTGGCGGCATCACGGTTGCAGTATTGTGTGCTGGTCGCATAAGGTCCGTGAACGTGTCATGACCGGACCATCGATAACGAAACGAGTCACATGCCTGCCAACCGCCGCGCCGAAGTCGACGCCGCCGTCGCCGACGTCGATTTCTCCAATAACAGCTACCAGGTCGAGTTCGACACCACCAAGGGCAAAATCCGCCTCGACCTCTGGCCCGACGTCGCGCCGGGGCACTGCAAGAACATCATCGGTCTGGCCCGCATCGGCTACTACAACGGCATCGTCGTGCACCGCGTGATCGCGGGTTTCGTCATGCAGGCCGGCTGCCCGCAGGGGACCGGCACCGGCGGACCGGGCTACACGATCAGGGCCGAGTTCAACAACCGCCTCCACGAGACGGGGACGCTCTCGATGGCCCGGACGAACGACCCCAACTCCGCCGGATCGCAGTTCTTCATCTGCCTCGACCGCGTGCCGCACCTCGATAAGCAATACACCGCCTTCGGCCAGGCCGCTGACGCCGAGAGCCTCAAGACCGTCGCCGCCATCGGCGCCGTAAAGACCGGCAGCGGAGACCGGCCGGTGCAGGAGATCAGGATCCTGAGCGGACGGGTGACCGTAACACCCAAAGCGGCCGCATAGGGCGCAGAGACATTGTCGCACAGGAGTCGCCTCGCATGACCACCAGAAAATTCGCAACGCTGATGTTCGCCCTCGCCTGTCTGCCGGCCGCCGTTCGCGCCGACGACGACGTTGATGATGATGACGCCCCACCGCCGGCGCTCGGCAAGACAGTGCGGCTGGAGTTCAAACTCGTCCACCCGGAAGAGGAACCGATTTTTACGGTGCTCTGCGCCGGAGGCGATTACGCGATCGACCGTGATGTCAGCGAGCCGAACGGCGGGCATGTCATCAAGTTCAAGGGGAAACTGACGCCCACCGACGATCCGGCCCGGCTGCGGTTGACGTTTGACGCGATGGTGCATCATGAAAACGCCAACGAGGGGATTGACGCAACGTTTACGCTGACCGGCAGCGCGCTCCTGACGCCCGGCAAACAGAAGACACTGGGCGTGCTGGGGGAAGCGGCGCTGAAGGTGACGGCGGTGGAGGAGGAGTGAAGGATCGACCTACGCCAGCACTCCATTTACCACATGCCCGTGTACGTTCGTCAGCCGGCGATTGATCCCGTTGTGATAGAACGTCAGCCGCTCATGGTCGATTCCCAGCAGGTGCAGCACGGTCGCGTGGAAGTCATAGGTTGAGACCGGGTTCACCGTCGCCGCGTATCCCAGTTCGTCGGTCGCGCCGTACGCGAAGCCGTGCCTGAGACCCGCTCCGGCCAGCACATTGGTGAACCCCTGCGGGTGATGGTCGCGACCCTTGCCGAGCGTGCCGCGGTCGGACTGG